>JBBRRL010000206.1:0-5084 GCA_038200775.1 Nitrospirales bacterium | reverse complement strand
TCATCGCGACGTGGGAGGAGGAGTACAATACGCTGCGACCGCACAGTGCGCTGGGCAATCAAGCACCGGCCGTCTATGCCCACACTGTCTGGCAAGCGGGAGTCTCACATAAAGCCTGGTCACACTTCGGGTAGCAGGTCAGATGGATGCATGGGCCTTCATCGCCTCTCCCGCGCGTTCTGCTCCGTTTCGAAGATATGACACGGGAATTCGGCATCATCGACAGTGCGGGAGAGCCAGGATAGGGGACACATTCCGGTCGCATCGGGGACGGAAATTATCGGGCTATTCGCGAGCAGACCTCGGTCAGCGGGTCAAATAATCCGGTATCATGGGTTCTCGTGATTCTCCCCGTAGAGAACATCAGCAGGAATCAAGTAACGCTCACTCGAAGGGATAATATGTCTGAACCTTTCTGCTCAAACCATGTCACATTCTCTTGCACGAGCGTGATTTCTAAGTCATACACTCCCGCCTGTGCGGGCGCGGCGACATGCACATTGTCAACAATCGCCTGCTGCCTCGGTCCTAGATCGTGCGGGAGTTCGGTACGTACGCCATCATAATGGTCTCTCAACGCGCCATTGATCCGCCAATGGTACGAGATGTAGACGGCTGACTGTGCCTGCGTGGGCTTCGCGAGCCAGACGATGTCGCCCGCGTTCTTGAGCACGACACTACCTGTTAGGGTCGATCCTACCGGAACTGATGCGGGCATCTGTGAGCTAATCCATTCGACCCGATACGACAAATCTGACATTGGCGACGAGGGATCTCTCGTGATGTCAGCGTGATAGTCAGACGCGGATGCATTAGAGACGGTCAGTGGGATATCGATACCGTCCTGACTAGACGCTATGCCGATGATTTTCGGGAATACTCTTATCGCGTATCTGCCGACTGCGTCGGGGAGCGTGATATTCACCGGCACTTTCACCGATTCACCAGGGAAGGGAGTATATGGCAATTGCTGGTCTGCGACATCGGAGGCAATGATCTTATTGTCCTTCATGATATGGTAGGAAAGCCGAAGTTTACGGTTGCTGCCATTCCAAGCATTGCTGTACTGCGTTTTATCGGTTTTTTGCACGTCCACGGAGACAGCGAGCGTCGATTTGTTCGTGGTGCCCGGAGAAGTATAAGACGCCAACTTAATAGACCCCAGATAACTTTCTGCGGGTACGATCGGCACCTTGACTTTCCCCGAAGGGGGATCGAGATAGAAGAGCCCCTCACGACTCGCATACTTGGTCTCAATCTGGCTCAAATAATCCCCATCTACATCGAAGTCTTCCCGGAGCTTTCTCAGTGATTGGCGGTCCATGAGAATTTTCGTGACGACACCGTCCTCGCGAATAAACGGAATGGGGAGCCGATCCTCATAATTGGCCAGCTCCAGCCCTTCCTGCCGTTCGGCGAAGATTTCCGGCTCAGGATTGTAGAAACCTGGCAGGTGATTCAAGGCAAACGACGCAGCTGGCAATTCGGTCAACTGCGCCCAATAGTCGTTCTCTCCCGGCGGACTGAGAAGAATGTATCCCTGTGTAGCAAGCGCGCAGACGACGATAACGCGCATGACCATGGCGCGAGGGATCGACTGCGCGATGATCCATGCGAATAGCGGGAGGACCCATTCGGCATATCGCAAAATTCTGCTCCCACCCGGATTCCAGTTCGTGATAGTTTCGCACGAAAGAATCATCCCAAAAGCTATACACAATAACAGGAACGCAAAAACGTCTCTAGTTGCTACCATTCGCCATACCGCGACTATAAGTAGGACGAGCATCAGTGGGGCATACGGTAGGATTCCCTCATTCAGGTCCGTCAGAAAACTCCATGTGCGCCCGAATGAAATCAACCGAAAATCAGCGACCTTGTATGCAGTCAGTACGCTCGGATGACCATAGAAAGCCCAGGCAAAAACATAAGGTAGTAACCCGATCGACAACCCCAGGACAGCGACCAGTACGCTCGTAGCCCTTCTGCCAAGACTCCTTCTCAAAACAGAAAGGATCTCTTTAGCCGTTATTAGGCGGCCGGTAAAACCCTTGAGCGACGCAATGACCGGATAGAGCGTGCTTGCGAAATCCGATAATGACGCAACAACCGGGTAAAGAGCCAGCAGTATCACCCCTGGATTCTGGAAAGCGCCGAGCGAAGCGCTCGTCGCAGCCAGGCCGTATCGCCTTTCGGAAGCAAGGAGAAGAGAGATTACAATCAACGACCATGTGTACACCTCCGGTCCCGGCCACCGTAGATACCAGAACACCGGACCGACGAGCGACAACGCAATAAAGATTGCTCGTTGTTCGGACTTTAGCTTGCCGCGAAATAGCATCGCATAAAATGCGACGCAGAAAAACACAATATTCGTGACTTGCAGGGCTGCTAATTCATTCACCCGAAACGTGTGAAGGAAAAATTTCACAGGCGTGGCAGTTAAAGAGTAGAACCAGAAGTGTCCACCGAAGAAAGCGCCGGTTCTCGCCTGGAAGAAACCCGCATACGGGCTATTGTTCGATATTTCGTTTGACGATAAAATTGCTCTAAAACTCATAATGTCATTCGGGCGAACGTCCGGCGTTGCGTGGTCATACCACGCCTGGAGTACCTCGAAATACTCGTGGCCATCACCAGTAACCGTAGGTGATACGAAGAAAACAAAGGCGGCCAGCAGGACAAGCGATACTGCAGCCATCAATGCGCACCGAAGAACTACGAGTCGTTCCATGAAGGCACTACGCAGCAAAGTCGTCACGCGACGTAATGGCGTGGTGCTGGACGAGGTAAATCGGGTGAGGTCGCTCAAGTCGATATCCCCTTCTTCAGTGCTACCTGGAACGCATGGAATGCGGTCATCATGTATCTCGCCGATCACGCTGCCACAGATTAGTGTTCTCTCAGAAGAGGTCGTAGGCAAAGTGATATCCTCTCCGTCATGAGAACCCCTGTCTTTGTCCGCCCGCTGGCGGATACCGAACGCGACTCATTAATGACCGGGCTGCGTGCTCCCGATGCCTTCACGCTGCGCCGTTGTCAGATCATCCTCGCCTCCACGCATGGCGAGCGTGCCCCGCAGATCGCCGCGCACCTGGGCTGCGACGACCAGACGGTGCGCAATGCGATCCACGCCTTCAACCGGTCGGGATTGGATGCCCTGGCCGAGGGATCGTCCCGCCCGCACCGGATCGCCGCGCGCCTTCGGCAAGTCGACGAGCCTCTGGACGCTCGATCTGGCGGCGGAGATCTGTTGTGCCGAAGGGATCACCGATGAGCGCGTCACCGGCGAGACCATCCACGCCACGCTCCAACGACTGGGCGTCCGTTGGCAGCGGGCGAAGCAGTGGATCACCAGCCCCGATCCGGCATACGCCCGTAAAAAAGGGGACGCGACCGCCTGATCCGGCTGGCGGTGACGCATCCCGACTGGGCGCTCGGCTTCGCGGACGAGGTCTGGTGGAGCAGGGTCGCGCAGCCGAGGATGGCGAGTTGGACCGACGAAAGCGCACCGTTGCGGCTGGCCGAGCAACGCGTCGCGCGCAACGATCCCGACCCGAAGGCGCTCGCCTGCTACGGCATGCTGGTGCGGTGTTGGGACGCCGCAGGGATGCGCGACGAGCGGATGCTGCTGCGTTTCGTGGATGGGCGGCCGGTGAGCGGGGTGACGACGCAGTTCCTCGATTGGTGCTGCGAACGACTGGCGGCGGCGGGGAAGACGGCGCTGTTGCTGGTGTGGGACAACGCGAGTTGGCATGTGAGCAAGGCGGTACGCAGATGGATCGGGGCAGACAATCGGGCGGTCAAGCGCGGGGAAGCAGCGGCCCGGATCGTCGCCCGCTATTTGCCGATCAAGAGCCCGTGGCTCAATCCGATCGAGCCGAAGTGGCGGCACGGCAAACGCCGGATTGTTGAGCCGGCGCGCCTGCTGACGGCGGACGAAATCGCGGAACGGGTCTGCGGGTGTTACGGGTGTGAGCATGGAGTGCATCTGTCTCTCCCACAAAAGGTTACTTGATTATGCACTCGGAAGTTCAGAGTATCAGCTGACGTTCACAGGATTGGCAATCATATCGGCCCCCCGAGTTTCAAACCAGGCAACGTTTTCCTGTACTAATGTGAGCTCGAGCTGATATGCTCCCGGTTTATTCGGCGTGACGATGTGGACATTAGCTACGGTTATCTGCTCGCCGGGTACGATATCATGCGGCAGCTCCGTGCGTACACCGTCATAGTTATCAACGAATGAGCCATTCAGTCGCCAATGATACGATACAAATACTGCGTCTTTGTCTGCCACGGCTTTTGCAGGCCATATAGTGTTGCTGGTATTTTTCATTGTTACGGCGATGACTTGATCGGATGCCACAGGCATGGAGACGGGAACCTGCGATCCTATCCATTGGACTCGGTACTCCGCTAACGCCCTCGGGTTAGCGGTCGCCTGGGATGCAGCCGTCGCTGTCGGCTGTCCGGCAGGAGCCGGACTGCGACAGGCAGAAAGGGAAAGAGGTAGAAGGATAAATAATATCGCAAAGGCTACGAGCATGTATTCATTGGTTGGTCTTCGACAATATACGCCGCATGCTGTACTCATTAGAGGACTCTCCCTACGCTGAATTCTCCATCCCGCGTCCATTATTCTACACCACACTCTGGCTGACCTGCCCCCCCGAGGTTGTGTCCGTGAAGTTCTGTAGATTCCTCCACGCCGATCAGCCGATTGAACGAAGCACAGGTCTCCTGAAGAGTTAGCGGCGCCTCCCTTCCCTCCTTCGGCTGGACCACACTCAGTCATGACCTATCCGACACATATTTGCTGTTGGCGGTGGCGAGAAAACGGACACCGCGAATCATCGGCGCAGGCTCGGTTTTCTTCATCAGCGGACGGAATCGGTCGGATGACTGACGGGAAAGAGGTTGGAATGTTCGCCATCGTTACTGGCTCTCCCGACGGTTTGGTGAAGCGGGCATGAGCTACCGACCGGCGGTATCATTCCTTCATGAACAATCCGATCCCGTTCCCCGCCGCTTTGCTTCCTCATGCCCCCGGCCTCCTCATCGAAGACGTCTCACTCACCGAT
>JBBRRL010000205.1:0-5114 GCA_038200775.1 Nitrospirales bacterium | reverse complement strand
GGCTGATATTGGAAGCGACCGTAGCTTATCCTAGACACCCGCCCCATAGCTGGCGCGATAGGCAGGCTCAAATGCACGCGCGCAAGATTGTAATACGCGAAATCCAGGGTCGCCGCGGCCTCAAGATTTTTTCCGGCTCGAAATTGCCTTTGCGAGGTGAGCGGCGCACACTCATTCGCGCGCCGGACGAAAGAAGAAGGAACTGGCGAAACGGCCCTTGATCCGCGAGCGAGCATCCGGCGAGGCGCTGGATGCCGACAAGCTCGATTGGTTGGCTCAGCCCGCACAAGCATCTGGTTGTGCCGTATACGGACGAAGAGCGTCAAGTGCATCATTCCCTGCAACAGTATTCCACGCTGCGCCTTAAGCACGCGGCCTCCGATGGTGAGCGCACGGCTGCCGAGTTCGTCCTCAAGCTGCTTAAGAAACGTCTCTTCTCCCCACCTGCCGCTTTTGGCATCAAGTTGGAAAAACACCTTTCCAGCGTCGGCGGCCAAAAGGCTGCCGGTACAGCTACGCGTGACATCGAAGATTTCTCTGACGAGTACGCCGACGACGAGGAATACGAAGCACAAACCGGCGAGGTCGTTAGCTCCGTCAGCCAAACTCTGTCTCCCATCTCCGCTGAGGAAAAGGCACTGCTGCGGGAACTCAGCGAATACGCCGCCAACACCAGCCAGCGGCCCGACTGCAAGGCCCAGACCCTTATCGACTGGCTGACGGCCACCCTGCGTCGGGGCGGCAAGTGGAATAACGAGCGCGTCATCATCTTTACCGAATATCGGGCCACCCAGAAGTGGCTATTTGACCTGCTCGCCCGCGAAGGCTTCGCCGAACAAGGGCGACTGGAGATGATCTACGGCGGTATGCCCAACTATCAGCGAGAACCGATCAAAGCAGCCTTTCAGGCCAATCCGAATGAATCAGCCGTGCGCAGCCGCGCCATCCCTTATAGGCTCGAGAAGTGCGGATACGTCCCGGTGCGAAACGATGCCGCCGATAGCGGGCTTTGGGTGATCAACGGCACGCGGCAAGTCATCTACGCCCGGAGCAATCTCTCAATTCAAGACCGCTTCCGGGCGGCCAGAAGGCTCACGAACGCAGAGTAAAAGCACTGGAAGCAGTGGTTTTCCTATCTTCTATTATTTTTCCCATAGAGCTTTTGCTAGTCTCAATCACGAAGGGCACGCGCGCGTAATGGAGATAGGAATTTCAGTGCTTACACTGCGCTCACTGCCGGGAACGGACCGCCGCGCCAAGGCCGTATCCTGAAAAAATACGCGTTCCCTTCGAGAACAAGGGCTCTGACCGTGAAGAAATCGTCCAAAGTTGCGCACGATCCACGCAAGATATTCGTGCACGCCTTTCGCTTCCATGAGAGCGACCATAGATTGCGCAATAGCATCTCCAACAAAGACGACCCTAACGAGGTCGACCTAATTGCTCAGCCATCGATGGTCCTGTCCGCATTCGCTAGTGAGCTCTACCTAAAGTGCCTCATCTGCACCGAAACTGGCGAGGCCCCTAGAGGACACGACTTGAAAGGTTTGTTTCTCCGCCTCGGCCCATTAACAAGGAAGCATATTGAAAACCTTTGGAATGAAGACCTCAGGCGTCCGCACAACCAAAAACAATTGAATTTCATACGCGGGTTGCCAGAGGGGGACCGGCTGCAACCCGATCTGTTGTTCATTATCGGCACAAGCGCAAAAGCCTTTGAGGAATTGCGATACATCTACGAGACGGAGTTCCCGCGTTTTCTATTGGGCGAGTTCCCTAACATCTTACACAGGGTCATCCTGGAGAAGCACCCAGAATGGGGATTTCTCCCTCCACCTAAACACATAGTCCGCCTTCCTTGACCGGCAACCCTTCCATCGCCACAACTCCGTAGCTGGGGAAGGCGATGCCGTATTTTTCTTCGCGCCATTTCCCTCCGTAGCTGGGGAAGCCGCAGCAATAAGCCCAAAACCATATTTCGTTGCCGCCAATCAAGCTTCTTTCGTATGCCGAAATGTCAACCTGCTGCCCGCCGAATGGCTGATCTTGCCATAGCAATTCGAGCGATCGTCGAGCCAGATATCCGTCCACACGGCCTAAAGTAGGGTGGCATCTCTCTCGGCCTGCCGCATGGCCACGTAGACCGTCTGATATTCCTTGAAGTTATTGCGCTTTGCCAGTGCTTCGGCCCTTATCGCTTCGAGTTCTTTCGCCCCTTGGAGGAGGGCCGTTTCCATCGCCCTTCTGCGCGTTGCGATCTCAACACGGACTTTGGTTATCTCTCCTGCATCTGTGGGGATATTCGGGTTGAATTTGAACGTAGCCTCAACTTTCCTGCGCCATTCCGTGAGTTTACTCGTAAGCATTGGCCCAAATCCAGGGACGGCCATGATCTTGGTCGATTTGATGTCCCACGCGGTTTCTATGCCGAAGGAACGAAGTGTCATTTTTCTACTATCACCAATACTCTCGATAGTGGCCCTGCTCAGCTTATGATTCTCAAGGTACCTTTGCATCTGCAACTCGCGCTCCTGAGCTCAAGCGATTGCAGCATGTCCTTCTCAACCCCCGGCAGGGCACGGTAAGATGCAGCAGTCTTCAGCAGACCGTTTTTCTTCTCATCGAACCTTCTGGAGCCAGCAATCCGGCTCCAGCTCTCTAGCGAGCTTTTCCAGTCGCTTTGGGCCTTCGCGCGCTGTTGGCGGATCGCCGCCAGCCCAGAAACTTCGCCAAAAAATAGGATACCGGCCGGGATCAAAACGAAGAACCCCCAGCCCATGCGATTCATCATGAGGAACAATGCCAATCCGGCGGCGGCAAGCCCGGCAGCCTTTCGCGTCCAGAGGCGTGCCCTAAAGTCTTGCGCGGCCGGACTTGCCTTTAGTTGGACAGTAACGGGCATGTGAGCGACCAGGTCCGGCGCTGATCCTGGGCTTTGAATCCGTTCAATCTTGGCAAGCACGGAAATCAGATCAAATGAACTGCGGCTGACTGTGTACTGACCGACGAAGAGGATGGTCCCGGTGCCGCTTTCGAAACGGCACCACGGGCAACTCGGAGCCGTCTGCGAGAAATAATGTGCCGGGTTTGCATTGCATTCTATTATGCCTTTTTCCATCCTTTCGAGGAGTGGCACCCACTCAGCGCCAGTCGGCCTAATCTGGAACTTTGAAGCCGGCGATCCAAACGCCCTTTGAAAGGCTTCAGCCACTTCCATGGGAATGTCCGCCAGCACCGGGACGTGCGGCGGCGGCTCCATTTGGGTCAATGACCTCTGTGCGGAGTAGGCGAACCGCCCTTGCTGGATTGCCTTGGAAATCGAAAGCTGGTCGCCGACGCCCTTGTAGGTCCCGGCGAAGGGATGCCGACCATGAACAAAATCTCGAAAACGATGACAGCCAAACCAAAGGCGTCGTGGTTGATCGTACGGTCTACTTTTCCAAGGGACTGTCCTTGCAACTCCCGAGGCGTGTATTCAGCCTTTCCCACGAGGCATCGATAAAGCTGCCCCTCTCTACGATATTGGAAGGAGTCGCTGTCGATGACGGTGACTAGTCCTTTCTTCTGATCGATGAGCGCCACAGATTCGTTGATATCGCCGATGACAGAGCCCAACTCATGTATATTCGCGACCGCACGCGCAAAGTTTAGGGCGACACGGGCGAGGAACTTAAAACTAGCGGTGGGAAATTCGGCCTTTCGGTCGCCCGGCGTGCAAAGCTGGTGCAGAGGCTTGGCACCGACAGCCTGTCGCATCGTGAAGCCGACGAACGCCCCTTTAGAGGTTACTGCTTCGATCGGGAACGCGACGAAAGGCGAGCGTTCATACAGCCTGTCAGAGATCATCGCGCTTACCTTCTCGCGCCGCTCAGCCGCCTTTCCGTCGACGTAGAGCTTCACCGCGAATGGGCGGTCGCCTTCGATCTGGAAAATCTTCCCCTCGCCGCCTTTCCCAAGGGTCTTGACGAGCCGCAGGCGGTGACCCGACGTCGTCACCAGATCAGCGTTGAGAGTCACGGTCGAGCGCCAAGGATCAGGGATTTGTCGTCGTCCGTTTCAGCGCAAATCGTCTCGCCGTCGAGATACTTGCGCAGGTGCTTGGACAGTTCTCGACTTCTGCCCTGTCCCTCCCATGAAGCTACAGGGTGCAAGAGGCGTTCGAAGAAGGGAGCCGGTGCAGACTTCTTGCGCTGATCAAGTACTAGGTTTTCGATGCCATCACTGAATATGGCGAAGCGGTCGATGGACGACCCGACATGGACGATCTCAAACTGAGGTTGCGGATCGTCGATCATGAAGCGCGTCATCGAGGCATACTCACCGTGGAAAGGCCAAGAGGGGACCGACCATTCCTGAGTTTCTCGATCACGCACCGTAGCGGCACCATCGCCAACGTGCACTACGACCCCCCGATCGTTGTCAGCCAAGAGGGCGATGAGCGTCGCTGCGTAATCCCGTGGATGGAGCCCGGCAACATTTGCTGCAACGCCAATTTTGTCACGAATAGAGTCGATCCAGTCGGCTACACATTCTGTGTCGATGTGTGGCAAGGTGCCGCCGCCCCGAAGATACGCGTCGACTTTGCGATGGAATTCCGTGCAGACAATTGAGGCTCCCGAAGCCGCTTCCTGGGCACTCCCCGCACCGTCGGACACCACAGCAACAATGACCCGTCCCGAGGCCGTTTCAATAGTTCGGCAGGCCGCCCGGTCCTGGCACTCCAAGCCGGATTTGATGTGAAATGTGCCGATCGCGCACGCACCAGCCCAACGCCACATGTTCAAGCAATGCTGCCCCATCCCTTAGGCCCGGTTGGGTTTTCCAACTTCACATCATCGCCTGGATTGGATTGCGAGACCGCTCCTAGCGAACTGGAAAGCCAAGCAAAGAGGTCGCGGAAACCCACACCCTTAAGGGCGATGGGTTCGCCAACAGATATCTGCTTCAGGATGTCGAAGTTGGCCTTATCCACGCCGACAGCGAAGAACTTAAATTTCTTTTTTGCCTCGCCTTCGTGAACAAGGCGAGCGGCGTTCTCCCAGGAATCGGTTGGGCCGCCGTCGGTGATGAGAAAGACCCAAGGACGATAGTGGGGGATACCATTGCTCCTGTAG
>JBBRRL010000204.1:0-5174 GCA_038200775.1 Nitrospirales bacterium | reverse complement strand
CCAGTGGTTCCGCCGATTACCCAGCCTCCACATGAATGTGCCAACAGCAATGGTCCAGAGAATCAGAATGCAACCTGATGGCATACTGAGAATCATGGCGAGAGTCGAGAACCCGGTAAAGGCCTGCGCCATTCCTGCAGCGACCGTGCAGAGGCCAGCGACGAGACGCCAGAGGCTAACTCTGGAAGTCAATTGCTACCTGAAGGTCAAGTCGGTCAGTCAGGTAACGGGTCAGTGCAGGCGGTTGCAGGTAATTCCCGGCGAGCCCGATGTGGCCATCGGGACGCAACAGGTAAAAGGAAGGCTTGGGAATCCGTACTCGCAGGAGCTCCGCATCATTGAGCGGGTCGTCGGGTATCTCAAGAACATGGATGAGGCCGTTCAGTTCAGGCAGTTCGGCAGAAGGCAACGGTTGCCCAATCACGATGAGAGTGAAGCCTGTATCGTCGAGCTTCATGAACAGATCTTCGACGGGAGCATGCAAGGTGAGTTTAAGCCGCATCCACGGAAATCGGTCTCCTGCCTGTGGTGCATCGTCAGGGTCGCTTTCCTGCGTCTCTGACAGAGGGCTCTTCCGGTAGTGAATACCAATCTGGGAGATCGTGCGAAACGCGAGCTTCCGTATCCGATCAAAGGTCATGGCAAACGCAAGGATCTTCGCTAGCAATCGGGTGCGGAAAATTCCTGCCAGCCACCGGTCGGATACAATGAGCGAGAACGCCTGGTCGGTAGTTTTCAGCAAACGCTCGGCGACCGGCACGCGCTCGATCTCATAGGAATCAAGCAAGGTCGCGGCGGCGCGTCCCGACACCACAAGGGCGAGCTTCCACCCCAAGTTATACGCGTCCTGCAGGCCCGTATTCATGCCTTGAGCGCCTACCGGGCTGTGAATGTGCGCCGCATCTCCCAGTAGAAAGCAGCGGCGGTCGCGAAATCTTTCGGCGCGCCGGTGATGAATCCGGTACGTCGAGAACCAGTGGCATTCCTGGAATAACAGCGTGCCGGCTACCTGCTCGCGCATCAAGGGAAACATAGAGGCGAACTCCAGATCATCGCGCGCGCGCAAGTGCGGCGGCACGATCCCGACCACACGCCAGTGATGAGTCCCATGCATCGGGAAGAACAGGTGAAATCCATCACGAAAAAGAAAGATGTTGAGTTCACCCGGCACCATTGGACCGGTCAGGGATGTGTCGGCCACAAAAAATGCATGTTCATATGGGGCGCCGTGAAAGGGAATCCCGTTCAGGGTGCGTACTGCGCTGTGCGCGCCATCACAACCTGCGATCCACCGCGCCTTGATTTCCCTCGTGGTGCCATCCGCCTGTTTGAGCGTTGCCGACACATCGCCGGTATTTTGGGCAAGCCCGACAAGCTCCGTGCTCCACTGCACGTCCATGCGCCAGTTGCGCAAGGCTTCTCCGAGCAGCCGCTCATTATCGTCCTGACCCAAGATCAGCAGGAATGGGTACGGACTCAGATCCCGACCGATGTCGCCGAGAGGGACGCGAGCAGCCTTCCGACCTCCGGCCCACATGTTCGCGCCTGTCGCACGCGTGCCCAATTCGAGCGCCCGCTCGATGATCCCGAGGTGCGAGTAAATCTCAAGGGTGCGCGCCTGTACGCCGAGGGCTTTCGAGTGGATCGATGGGCCTGGGTTCCGGTCGATGATCAGCGCGCGGATGCCGCGCCGCCCGAGTTGATTGCCGAGCATCAGGCCCGTCGGGCCGGCACCGACGATGAGGACGTCAATATCCGCGAGCATCGTGATTTAAAGCTCGTGTACCTTCCTGTCTTAAATCCCGCGATCTCTTGGCTGGAGAACGTCTCTTCGCTAGGGTGAGATCAACCAGGTGACGCCGGCGCAATTCATTTCATTTTATGGGAGAGTGACCGCGCTACTTCTTCTTCGCCGCTGTCTTCCTGGAAGAAGATTTCTTGGATGACGACTTCTTGGACGGCACCTTGCCTCCGGCGCGTCGAGCCTCAGACAGGCCAATTGCAATCGCCTGTTTGCGGCTTTTCACCGTTTTGCCCGACCGGCCGCTCTTGAGCTTGCCCTTCTTCCGCTCATGCATTGCCTTCTCAACTTTCTCGGAAGCTTTCTTGCCGTATCTAGCCATCGCTCCTCCCTATAATAAATCCCGGTGAATCCCTGGCAGATGCGCCGTCATCGAGACAATGGCGGAGATTTTCGCTAGGTCCAACAGACTTGTCAACGCTCTCGGCAGTTGCGCGGGCATTAAACACTGATCGGTCTACCTGATACGGCCGCAAAGAGCTAAGCCTCATTTAATCCACTCGATCTTATTCGGATCGAAGGGTGGTTGCGAAAAATCTACCAACGTGAGTTCTCCGCCCTCGGCCTTAATGCCGTGCACCACGCCGGGCGGCACGTGGACGACCATGCCTGGCTTGAGCGCGATCGTCTTATCTCCGTGGGTCATCGTCCCATGACCGCTGACAGTGTAAATCACGTGCGCTCCATCGTGATGCCGGTGCAGCCTGACTTCATCCTTAATCGCGACCGCGCCTACAGTAAATGTAGGGGTCTTGACGATCGCTTTACTGGTGAACCCTGGCCGCTGCTCTCCCTGCTTGATCTCATCGCTGAAGTCGAAGACGTGGTTCTCGGCAAATACTGATCCTGCGACCAGACTCATTCCCATGACCACTGTCAATCCCACTCCTATCTGTTTCATCATCGTTCTCCTCTCGTCGTGGTTAATTCGTGTCAATGACACTAGAGTTTTGGAATGCGTAATGTTTTGCTGATCATCAAGGTTCCTGACAGGACGAATAGCAAGGCCAGCGGATGCAGATCCCAAGGCCCGAAGGTCCACGTGCCCCAGTAAAGGTTCTCGCCGATCCGACCCTGCCATGCAGCGAGGGCCAGCACACCACTCAGTAGCACGGTTGTAGGAATGGGTGTGCCTTCGAAGTAGGCAACCTTGTCCTTGCCCTCCGACAGGAGTTCAGCGGTGACGTTGTAGCGGGCCAGGCGGCTTACCCCGCAGCAAACGAAGTAAATGAGCGCCATCCAGTCCCAGCCTCCGTGCATGCCGGCGGCGAATCCAAGTGCCGACGGGGCGACGCCGAACGAGATAACGTCGGCAAGGGAATCCAACTCGCGCCCGAGCGCCGAATGCGTGTGGCGCCCTCGCGCGACACGGCCGTCGAGCACATCAAAGATCAACGCCGCGGGGGCAAGGGCCGTCGCTGCAAAGAAGTAGCCCAAAGACTGTCTGCCCATGTAGATCATGGCGCAGAAAACTGCCGCCACGCCACAGGCTGCGTTGGCCAGAGTAAACAGGTCAGCCAGGTGAAAGCCGCGAATCATCGAGAAATGTCGAACCGTCACCGTCCGATTTCCGCCAGGGGTTCGTGAGTGACCATGATGGCGCCGCGGGGATTATCGTCCAGCTGATTTCCCTTTGTCAGCTCGTCTCGCGGAGGAGTGGTCTCACACTCCGGCGTGGTGACGAATCCCCAATGCTGGTTGTGGCGGCAGACGTTTTCCAACACCAGCGCTCCGGTGTGATGGAACATCAGCATGCCGCTCAGCATATTGTCGTGGGAGGTGTTGCGCACGAAGTCGGGGTGCGTGCCGGGATCGCGCGCGGCAAGCCCGAAGTGATGGTTAGCGAAGCACCGGTTCTGCGCGACGTATGGACGGGCCTCGGCGAACACGAAAATACCTGACTCGCGGTTGTGGCAGACCTCGTTGTCGATCAGCGTGGGCCGGCAGAGGGGACCGTAGACGATCACGCCGGAAAGAACGCCTTCGGTCGCGCGGCACCTGCTGATGGTGCAGGTGGAGTCCAGGATGTTCAAAACAGAATTCTGGTCGCTGCCGACGTAGCGAAACGTGATTCCCGTTATGTGGCCGCTCGGGACATTCTGCAGATAGAGCGGTCCGCCGCGACGGCAGAAGATCTGTACCGCATCCCGCCCGGCCCCGCTCATGAGGATCGGCCGATCCGCGATGAAGATCTTATCCTCGTAAATGCCGGGCCTGATGAAGATTTGATCGTCCGGCCCGGCGTGCTTGAGCGCGGCGCTGGGCCGTTCGAACGCAGCCGAGTCATTGGCATCCACGATGAGCGTCTTGCCGCCGGCTGGATTGGGTGGAGGTTCCTTGAGGATGTCCATTCACGGAAGATGTACACTGTGACTATATCCTGGTCAAGCCAGCGCTCATGATTAGTTCACCGACAATCTCTCAAGGGTAGCAAAAGGAGTGGGTATCGCGATGGGCGTCTATAGTGTCAACGCAAACGGATCGCAGGAAGGGCGTCCGAGGTGTGCGAACATTAGTCCCGGGAATCTTAGAAATCTCGGCTGGCCCTATTTTTCTTTACCCTGGACGGAAAGCTCCCAGCGGTAGCCGTCAAGATCGTGGAACCATAAGCCCATGTGAGTTGAGCCGGGCGACTCAGGCCCGATCTCGTGGCCCGGATCTTCCACCTTGACCTTGTGTTTCTTCAGGTGTGCGAGCGCCTTTCGCAGTGTGGTCATGTTCGGCAGATGAAACGACATGTGACCGATCGTTTTCGGCGATGGCTTTCCTTTCGACAATGCGATGGTCACATTGTCGTTGCCAATTGCGATGCCGTCTTCGAATTTGAACTGTTTGCGCAACCCCAGCACAAGCGCGAACCATTTCGCGCTGCGCTGTGGATCGCGCACGGCAAGTCCGAAGTGACCGACCGTGCCAACAGTGAACGGCGACTTCATTGTTTCACTGGCGGCCGCGTATAGACGATCTCCATCATCTTCATTTCTTGACCGCTTTTGTCGGTGCCGTACATTTCAAAAATGTTCGTATTGCGATCGACCATTTTCATTACGGAGCGCAGCTTCATCTCTCCTCTGACCGGACAGGTGTACTGGCCTTCCTGCGTGATGGTGTCTCCATCGGCGCTAGTGCCTTCCATCACGTGAAGCGTGGTGGACATGTCATCCATCCAAGTGGATGTGTACTTCTTGGTTTGGTTGTCGTAGCCGGTGATCCCAATCCCGTTAAACGTCTTGCCCATCATCTGACCCGTGCACTTCTGCTTCAGGAAACGCCCATCAAGAATCATGGTCTGTTCGCAGGTCCCTGTCGATTCCATGGGAGGCTTATTCGGTTCCATCCATGACTTGGTTTTCGTATTCCATTTGCCTTCCAT
>JBBRRL010000203.1:0-5199 GCA_038200775.1 Nitrospirales bacterium | reverse complement strand
TGGGAACGGTCGTGGGGAAGAAGCTCGGCGGCGCCACACAGCGCAACCGCTGTAAACGCCGCTTCCGTGAGCTTGCGCGCTTGAGCGTGGGTGATATGGCGGCCGGCTGGGATCTTCTTGTCCTGCCGAAACGGGAGGCGGCCGGCGTCGCGGCTGCCACCTTGCGAAAAGTTTGGATGGAAACGTTGGCGCGTGCGGGCCTTCTGCCAAGGAACGGGGTTCTCTGATGACCATCGCGTTGGCCCTTATCCGTATATATCGGCGGTGGATATCCCCGCTTACTCCTCCGCGCTGCGGGTTTGTGCCGACGTGCTCGGCCTATGCCTGTGAGGCAATTACCCGGTACGGCCTTTTGCGCGGTGTCGGTCGGGCGACCTGGCGCCTGTTGAAATGCCAGCCATTTCATCGCGGAGGCATTGATCCGCTTCGGTAGCAGGAAATCATTCATTCATGGAAAAACGAATAGTCCTGTTTCTCGTGCTCTCGATGGCGCTTATTGTCTTGTATCCATACATCATGGACAAGATGGGGGTGATCAAACGACCCCAGCCCGTGCGGCCACAGAAAGATAGTCGGCCCCCCAGCCCTGAACCTCATTCCTCCACGTCCGTCACACCCCAGCCATCTGTTAATGCCGCAATGGAAAGCGCGAAGTCTCTATCGTCGCAAACCGCTGGCCTTTCCCCCAAGGTCGATGCCGCGGAGCAGGAGGTCACAGTCGAGACCGATCTGATCAGGGCGATATTGTCCACCCGCGGGGGCGTCGTAAAAAGCTGGGAATTGAAGCGCTATCACACACAAGACGACAAGAAACAGGAAATCCAACTGGTGCCGAGCGATACGACAGGCGCAATGCTGGTGCCCCCGTTGACGCTTCAAGTCGCAGATCCGAAGCTTCAGCAGCGAATCGCGCAGGGGCTGTACCGCGTCTCAACGACGAACCTCACGCTTAGCGCTACACAGCCGATCGGCGAGGTTGCCTTCTCATATTCCGATCCGGAAACGGGCGCGCAGGTTGACAAGCGCCTGACGTTTACCAATGGGAACTACCTGGTGGATCTGCGTATTCAGAGCAAAGGGATCACCGGGCCAAGCACGCTTAGCCTGGGCACGAACTTCGGTATCCACAAATGGGAAGATGGCTTCGTCGGATTTATAGGCCCGGCCACCCTCATCGACGGAAAGCTCGATAAGGGGACTCCTGAGAAAGAGGAAGTACGCGCGGGCCAAGTCACGTGGGCTGCGCTCCAGGACAAATATTTCCTGGCCGCTGCGATCCCCACTGACCAGCTCGCGCATCAGGTCGTCGTGAGAAAAGAGGGAACAAAGCTGGCGTCAGTGGGATTGCAGATGCCGCCAATAACCGATGAGGTGGCAGCGCAATACCGCTTGTTTATTGGACCAAAAGAATATGAAACCTTAAAGCGTCTCAACGTCGGTCTTGAAGACACCATAGACTTCGGCTGGTTCATTTACGGGAGTTGGTCGATTGTCCGCGCCGTCGCCAAGCCTGTGTTCTATGCGATCCGTTACCTGCATGACATCACCGGCAACTACGGCGTGGCCATCATCCTCGTGACAGTCGGGATCAAGCTTCTGCTGGCGCCACTAGCCTATAAAAGCTACAAGTCGATGAAACAAATGGCCGCCGTGCAGCCGGAACTTTTGGCGGTCCAGAAAAAATACGCCGATGATCGGGAGCGCTTAAACAAAGAGCTGATCAAGCTGTACAAGGACAAGAAGGTCAACCCGGTGGGCGGGTGTCTGCCGATGTTTTTTCAGATTCCGGTGTTCGTGGCGCTGTTCAATATTTTGTACATGACGATTGAGCTCCGGCAAGCGCCCTTTGTGCTGTGGATCAAGGATTTATCGGTCCAAGATCCTTACTACGTCTTGCCCATTCTCATGGGCGCCACGATGTTCATTCAGCAAAAGATCCAGCCGACAACCATGGATCCCAAGCAGGCCCAGATCATGCTTATCCTGCCGGTTTTTCTGACCTTTCTGTTCGTCACGTTCCCGGCGGGGCTGGTTCTATACTGGTTGACCAACAATGTTCTGACCATCCTGCAACAGGTCATCACCGACCGTTACCTTCTTCCGAAAGCGTCTGTTCCCGCCACGACCCCAGCCTCCTAGGCGAGCCCATGGGTGTCACCGACACAATCTGCGCCATTGCCACGCCACCGGGCGAAGGCGGAATCGGGATTATTAGGATCTCAGGAGAAAAAGCTGTAGCAATCGCCTCGCAAGTGTTCCGCAGCTCCACAGGCCGCACCGTCGGCGACTTTATGAGCCACACGCTACATGTGGGCGAGCTTTGGCATCCTGAGAGCGGAGAGCGCCTGGACGAAGTGCTCGTGGCCGTGATGAAGGCTCCGCATACATACACCCGTGAGGATGTCGTGGAGTTTCATTGTCACGGCAGTCCATTGGTCTTGCGCTTCGGCCTGGAAGCCTTGATCCATAGCGGTGCCCGGCTTGCAGACCCCGGCGAGTTTACGAAACGCGCCTTCTTGAATGGCAGGTTGGACCTCGCCCAGGCTGAAGCCGTCATGGACTTGATACAGGCGCGCTCGCAAACAGGGATTCGAGTAGCGTTGGAGCAGCTTCGGGGAAGGTTATCGGAAGAAGTAGAACAGTTTCGCGAGGAGCTGCTTCGGCTGCTTGTGGAGGTAGAGGCGGGAATCGATTTTACTGAAGACGGAATCACGTTCATCTCATCCGAAGCGCTTGTCACTGAGGTGGAAAAGGTGACGGAACGGATTCGTCGTCTCATCGGAACATCGGCCGAGGGCCGCATTGTACGCGAAGGCGCAACAGTTGTGCTCGCCGGCCGCCCCAATGTGGGTAAGTCAAGCCTGCTAAATGCCCTGGTCCGGGCGGACCGCGCGATTGTCGCCGATCTCCCGGGCACGACGCGGGATGTGTTGGAGGAATTTGTGAATATCCGCGGCATCCCGATCCGATTATTGGACACGGCCGGCCTGCGTGACGGCATCGATGTTGTCGAAAAAGAAGGCGTGCGGCGCTCGTACGAGGCCTTGGAACGCGCGGACATGATTGTGGCCGTCTTGGATGGAAGCATGCCGCTTGCTGCTGAAGACCGCCGATTGCTTGAAGAGGCACAAATAAAGCCGTCCGTGGTGGTGGTGAATAAATCAGATCTGCCATCGAGATGTGAACTCGGTGAGATAGGCGGCGCCTTCGTTGTGGTGCGCACGTCGGCACAGGCGGGAACCGGTCTGGAAGACCTTCGTGACGCAGTCCGAGGGGGCCTCCTCGATCACGGGCTTGAGGCGCCCGAAGGCGTGATGATCACACATCTGCGTCATCAAACTGCCCTGGTGCGAGCGCGAGAATCATTGGATCATGTGCTGGACTCCGTCGGCCATCGGATGCCGCCAGAGTGTATTGCCCTGGATCTACGGGCGGCGATCAATGCGATCGGCGAGATCATTGGCGAAACCAGGACCGACGAGGTGCTGGACCGGATATTCCAGGAGTTCTGTATAGGTAAATAGCCATGGGATTGCACGAAGCCTACGATGTGATTGTTGTCGGCGGCGGCCATGCGGGCTGCGAGGCCGCACTGGCTGCGGCGCGGATGGGGGCCAGGACCCTGTTGCTCACTATGGAAGAGGACAAGATCGCCCAGATGTCGTGCAATCCCGCGATCGGCGGAATCGCCAAGGGACACCTGGTGAAGGAGATCGACGCGCTCGGCGGCGAAATGGGTTTTAACACTGATCAAACCGGCATTCAGTTCCGCATGTTGAACACGCGAAACGGGCCGGCGGTTCGGTCGCTCCGCGTCCAGTGCGATAAAAAGCAATATCGTGTCGCGATGCAGGGCACGCTTCGCGCGCAGGCCGGCTTGGTCATACATCGCGGGACCGTGGACAGGCTGGAAACCAGCCACGGGCGTGTCACTGCCGTCATTACGGGAAGCGGGGAACGCATCGGCGGGCAGGCCGTGATTATTACTTCCGGAACTTTCCTTAGTGGTTTAATACATATCGGCACCAACCATTTTCCGGCCGGTCGGGCGGGCGAAGCCTCCGCGGACAACTTGTCGGATTGCATGAGAGATCTGGGTTTTGAAGTCGGGCGGCTGAAGACCGGCACGCCTCCCCGCCTGGACCGTGACAGCATTGATTTTTATGGGTTAGAGGCGCAGCCAGGCGATGATCCCCCCCCGCCGTTCTCATGCCGCACTGAAACGATACCGCTCCCGCAGATCGCCTGTCACTTGACGTATACGAATGCCGACACACATCGGATCATCAGCGACAATCTGGACCGCTCGCCGATGTTCACAGGCATTATCAAAGGGACAGGGCCGCGCTACTGCCCTTCGATTGAAGATAAAGTAGTACGGTTTGCGGACAAGCCGAGACATCAGATTTTTCTGGAACCGGAGGGTCTGAATACAAATGAGTACTATCCAAATGGGATCTCGACCAGCCTTCCTGTGGATGTCCAGGCGGCGTTGCTCAAAACAATCCCGGGTCTCGAGCATGCAAAGATGCTGCGGCCGGGATACGCGGTTGAATACGATTACTTTCCGCCCTACCAACTGAATCCAACGCTGGAAACCAAATTGGTCGAGGGCCTGTACCATGCCGGACAGATCAATGGAACATCCGGGTATGAGGAAGCCGCAGCCCAAGGTTTGATGGCAGGCATCAATGCGGTGTTAAAAATTCGTGGCGAAGTTCCACTGATTCTGAACAGGTATGATGCGTATATAGGCGTTTTAATTGACGATTTGATCTCTAAGGATGCTCGCGAACCATACCGGATGTTCACTTCACGGGCAGAGTATCGACTGCTGTTGCGACAGGATAATGCCGATCTCCGACTCACTGATATGGGGTACCGACTGGGTCTTGTAAAACCAGAGATCTATCGACGGTTCTGCCGCAAGCGAGAAGCCATTGACCTGGAACGCGCACGGCTTTCTGAAACGAGGATGAAGATTACTCCCGCAATACAGGCCAAGGCTTTCGAGTTGGGAATTTCTCTCGTTGGGGATCTCACGCTCGCGGCTCTTCTGCGACGGCCTGAACTCGAGTATTCCTCTCTATTGGAACTGGCAGGCCTGGATCCTGAAGAGGACAGCGCTGTCTGTGACCAGGTTCAAGTGCAAATTAAATATGAGGGCTATATCGAGCGCCAGGCGCGTGAAATCAACTG
>JBBRRL010000202.1:0-5251 GCA_038200775.1 Nitrospirales bacterium | reverse complement strand
CGTGAATGTGGGCAATACGGGTGTCAGAATCGCGCTCACGCCGAATCCGCTCACGGTAAGCACTGGAACACCCGGTACGCTGACATTAACGCTGCCGTTCCCAACGGGTCCCGGTGGCCTCACGGTCAATCTCTCCAGCATTGACACGAACGTTGCGACTGTACCGCTCACGGTGATGGTTCCTGCGAATTCAAAAACAGTAAGCTTCACGGTCACGGGTGTTTGTGCATGCCCAACACCTGACGGTGCTTTCCCGGGCAATACCACGATCGTCGCGACGGATTCCACCGGCACCTATCAGCCCGGAAGTGCAATGGTGAACGTAATAGCAGCCACCATTGCGGTTACGTTAGATGCAGGCAGCGTAGGCGTTACGCGTACTCTAAACGGTGTCATTACCCTGAGCGCACCCGCAGGAGCGGGGGGTGCCACCATTGCGCTCTCCACTACTTCCCCCGGCATTGTGGACGTGCAGCCCCTCAGCGTGACGATTATACAGGGCAACTCGACTGGCTTGTTCACCGTAAAGGGTTTGGCCCCGGGATCAGCGATAATTATGGCCAGTTCATCGGGTTTCACCAGCGGCACCGTAAACGTGAACGTGGGTTTGCTAGGAGCGATCCTCCTGCCTGGCAATGTGAAGGTAGGGCCAAATCAGTCAGCTCCATTTCCCGTGAATTTGGCCACCCCAGCTCCCGTAGGCGGTGTGATGATCACATTAACCAGCAGCGACACCTCAATAGCGCAGGTGCCGCCGGGTGTCTTCATCGACTTTAAGGCAACTACACCTGCCGTGCAGCCTCAAGTGACGGGTATTACACCAGGCTCAGTGACTATTACGGCATCCGCAGTGGGGCTCCCGGATAGCATTGCCAACGTAGCTGTCGTCCCAGTGCTGACGGTCCCAGTGCTGACGATCACTACAATATCCCTTGCAGACGGAACGATAGGTGCATCCTATTCTCAGACGCTGACTGCTACGGGCGGCTCGGGGACGTATAGCTGGAAGGTTACGCAAGGTCGGCTGCCACCTGGATTGACGCTGAACTCATCCACAGGCGAGATCAGCGGAATTCCCACCATGCAGGTGGCCAGTAGCTCTGTGACATTCCAAGTGACGGATACGGGTAACCCGGCTCAAACGGCGACAGCGTCGTTCACCATCTCAACGACTTTTTAGCGAAGAAGGATCACAGGCCCAATTTCCCCGCTGGGTTATCGCGGAACAGATTCTCTGTCGAGCGATTTGTGGCGGCTCTGACGCATAACGGCGACTCGGGGGCGCTGTTGAGATATGCCTGGGTGCAAAGTCGGCGGCGAAGCGCACTATTGCAGTAGTAGAGGCTCAAATCGAAATCCTCTCGACGATGTTGCGGGTGATCTTCTTGTCGCGTCGGTCGTAAAGGCGGCGTGGTGCGTGGGTCGGCGTGACAGGCCAGGCGCTGGGCGGCCGAATCTTCAGCCGACATCCGATCGATAACCGAATTCCCGAGTAGAGATACGGTTCAGAATGGCGCGATCGCATCCGTCGTTCACCGCTCTCTGGTGGATCGGTGTTCCAGGTCGACCGCCGCCGCGCCATCCAACTCATGCACAGCTTTGGCGGCTACCAGTCCGGCCGCACCTTCCTGCTTGATCGCAAGGCCCTGCTCCGTTCTCTCTCGAGTCGCTCGAAGCCGGCGAGGAGGTTTCGCTGGAGCTACACCGCAAAGGAACGGCTTCTGCCGAGCTCGATGGTTTGCGCGAATTCACCCGAGCCATTTACGCCCGCGCTGAGGTGAAGAACAGCGGACTGGTGCATAGCGGTTCTAGCGAAGTTGTATATTAAATGCTCTCAGGTTTCTCGGCAAAGCCTGGAGAGGCCATATATTTTAGGTTGTGAGCTACCAATTTGGGGCCGGGTACGTTCCCGTAACGTCATAGCAGTCGGAGGGTATGGATCAAAAACCCATGGGTCATGAATACGACTATTCCGTATCTCAAGCTTATTATGGCTATACTAAAACCGTTATGGATGTCAGCGTCGCCGAAGCCAAAAACCGCCCCCCTGAACTCATCCTTCCCACCGAGGGCGGGGAACTGGTTGTCATCACCCGCAACGGCAAACCTGTTGCCCAACTGGCCCCACGCTCTCCCGAGCGCCGCCGGGTGCGATTTGATAACATGCAAGACCGCATCCAGCTCCTTCCCGGCCGGAATGATCCCATTGATCTCGACCTCTTCCTCGAAGGCCATCTGTGAGCGGGGGCCATCTCCTAGGTCCCGGTGTTGCTCTGCTCGCCACAGTTCGGTCGGCCTCTATCCCCGGAAGCGCGCACTGCAATTGGAACGGGCCCGAACTACCTAGGCTTGGTGTTTTATGGGAAGTGATGCTCAAAAGCATGAAAGGCACCCTGAAGCTCGGCGACTCCCGACCTGGCTTGTGCACATACCTATCGGAGAGCGTTATTGCGCTATGCGGTACAGGCTTAGCATGGTCGGCGACGTCGCCGCGCTCACGCTTGATGTTGTATCGTAAGCTTTCAATTTGATGTCTCTCTTGCGTTCTTTTCGTTATACGTAATAATCTTACAATGCAACTAAAGCGCTTACATGTTCTGTGCGGAATCGCTATGTCGAGCATGTTTGCTCAACAGCACCAGCACCGACCGGACCAACCGGTCCCAGCGAGCGCGCCCATCCTCTCAGGCTTAGGCGACGCCCGACACGTGGTGGCCACCTCCGATCCTGAAGCGCAGCGCTACTTCAACCAGGGACTCAGCCTCATTTACGGCTTTAACCATGAAGAGGCCGCGCGTTCCTTCCAGCGTGCCGCCGAACTGGATCCGACTTGTGTCATGGCCTACTGGGGAATCGCGCTGTCGATAGGGCCTAATTACAACAATCCGGAAATCGATATCAATCGCCAGAAGGCTGCCTTTAAGGCGATCCAGCATGCGCTGGCACTGTCGGGGAAAGCTCCAGCGTCTGAGCAGGCCTATATTCGTGCGCTCGCGAAACGGCATTCGAACGACCTCAAGGTAGACCGCAAACAGCTAGGCACAGCTTACAGCCGTGCCATGTCGGAGCTGATGAGGCAGTACCCAGATGATCTGGATGCAGCCACTCTGTATGCAGAGAGCGCCATGGACCTCCGTCCATGGGAGCTTTGGACAGCCGATGGCAAACCCGCTTACGGCACTCTTGAGATCCTGGACGTGCTGCGATCCGTACTGCGGCGCAATCCCGCTCACCTAGGCGCAAATCACTACTATATTCACGCGACTGAAGCGTCTCCACATCCCGAACAGGCGCTTGCCAGCGCGCAACGACTGAAAACCCTTGCGCCCGCCGCTGGTCACCTGCTACATATGCCCTCACACGTGTACATGCGAACAGGCGATTATCACGCCGCTTCCGTGGCCAACCAGAGAGCCGCGGCCGCTGATCGGACGTATATCGACCGCAACCATGTGAACGGTATCTATCCCGCTATGTATTACACCCACAATCTCCATTTTCTTTCCGCCTCGGCCAGCATGGAGGGGCGCTTCGCGGAAGCAGATACTGCGGCACGGGAGCTTTTTGAACGCGCCTCTACCTACGTCGCGCAGATGCCGATGGCCGAGTGGTTCGTGCCAACCAGACTCTTCGTATTGATCCGATTCCGGAAATGGAATGAGATTGCCGGTTCACCGGAGCCTCAACGCAAGCTCCACCTAGCGCACGCTGCTTGGCGCTTCGCTCGCGGAATGAGCTTTGCTGGAACCAAAGACCTGAAGACCGCGGCAACGGAACGGGATGCGTTCGCGAAAGAGGTCAAGGCCATACCGCCGGACGTACCATTCGGTTTCAATACGGCTCGAGAGTTGTTCAATATTGCCGGCGCAATGCTCGATGCGAGCATTGCGCGTGCGCGCGGAGATTTCAAAGACGCGGCTGATGTGCTGCAAACGGCGGCAAAACTTGAGGATCGGCTGAACTATGATGGACCGCCGTCGGATTGGTACTTGCCTGTGCGCGAGTCGCTTGGAGCCGTGCTGTTCTCGGCCGGCCGGTTCGCAGATGCGGAAGCTGCGTTCCGCGAAGATCTAAGACATCACGCTAGGAATCCGCGATCCTTATTCGGTCTGGCTGAGTGCTTGCAGAAACAGCATCAAACGGCGGAAGCGGGTCGAGTCCGCCGCGAGTTTGCATCTGCCTGGAAGAACGCCGATGTGAAGCTCCGAATCGAAGATCTGTGACGCAGCCAACCATCTCCAGCCAACCATGATTAAAAAATAACGATCATGCGGCCACGGTGCATGCCCGCGCGTTTAGCAGGTGTTCCGATGGCGACCACCTTGCATGACAGTGCTCGCTGAAAATGTCATCCCTTCACATTGGTGCGCCCCAGGGACCGTGATTTCCACAATTCGGATCTCCTCGATTACAATCGTGTTTTGGAACAGACCGTTGGCAGCAAGGCGACTCGCGAGCGTTCTTCTGTTACCCAGTTTCTGGGGTCTTTGGCCCTGGTCCTTACAATCGCTGTCTACGACTATGGTGGCGTCAAGCTAGTATCTTGGAACTTCTGTCTAGCCGTTATCGGCCTGATTGCGTTAGTGTACTTCACGCTGACTCCCCGCTCGGAGCTCGCTCCGCCCCTGGCAAGAGCATTGAAGTGGCCCGTATTGCTGTTGCTCAGCTATGTGGCTTTTCAACTACTTCCTTTACCTCTCAGCCTGATCAGAATCATTTCGCCCAGTCGCGCAGAGTTAGTGGATGCCTTATATCGTGTAGTACCCGGATCAGGATTCGCTCCGCTCAGCATCGTTCCTGCCGCCACCTTTTCACAATTGCTCCGGATCTCCGCCTATACCCTGGTATTCCTCCTAGTGCGCGAACTGGGCTGGCGCTTACCCGGATCGCAATGGACCCTGGCATTCCCGCTCCTGGTTTTAGCGACCCTTGAAGCCGTCCTGGGCATCCTGCAAGCCGTCGCAAATCTTGGCGAGTCCGCCCACGGAACGTACTACAACCGGAACCACTTTGCCGGATTCCTCGAAATGATCTTACCCTTCGCCATCCTATACCCTTTAGCATTCCTGCGTCAGGCCGGCAAATTTAAAGAGATTGGGATGGGCCCCCGTTTACGGGTAAGCGCAGCCATGGTCGCCGCCGGCGTGATCTTCCTCGCGATCCTGTCCTCTTTATCGCGCATGGGATTCCTCGCCTCTGTCTGCTCCATTCTGGCCATGGCCGGAGTATACCTATACGGGGCGGGGTTCTT
>JBBRRL010000201.1:0-5325 GCA_038200775.1 Nitrospirales bacterium | reverse complement strand
TTGCGGCTTGATCCGCGCAACCTGCAAACGGCCTGCGCTTCCTGCAATTGGGGCAAGCAAAAACAGCTTGAACCAAATCATTTTGTATCGTACGATACAATTATAGAGCAACCACCAACAGAAGGAACCAGCGCCATGAAATGGGTAATCACACAGGACAAAATCGGAGACGGTGAAGATACCGGAAAGGGAAACTTCAAAGGGGACGCGGACAGCCTGCCTCATGCTTTCCGGCTGCTCGATGACGATGGCGAAGTCTATTATCACGGGCGCAGCAGCGACAAGAACAGCGAGGCCGCGTTTCAGCCGCTTGAATGGGCTATGTCCCATGCGGGCTGCACCGAAATTCAATACCGCAACGGCAACACATGGGAAACGCTATGAAGCGGGCCACGGCACCGGAAAACATCACGCAGGCCGAATACCGGACCTTCCAGCAGGCGTACGATTTTTTCAATGCGGAACTGTTCGGCGGGAGCCTGCCGGACGTGCTGGTGACGTTGCAGCGCCACGCCAAGGCATACGGCTATTTTTCGCCGGAGCGTTTCATAGGGCGCATGGAGCAGGAAGCGGCGCACGAGCTCGCCATGAACCCGGATCACTTCGGGCGCACCGACGAAATGATACTTTCCACGCTCGCGCATGAAATGGTCCATGTCTGGCAGCAGGTGCATGGAAAGCCGCCGCGCCGCTCCTATCACGACAAGCAATGGGCCGCGAAAATGAAGGAAGCAGGCTTGCAGCCATCCAGCACCGGGCAACCGGGCGGGAAGGAAACCGGGCAGAAGGTTTCGCATTACATCATCGAGAACGGGCCTTTTGCAAAAGCGTTCGCCAAGCTTCAGGCGACCGGCTATAAGCTGCGTTGGCAATCGCGGCCCGCCGCCGAAGATCCGGCCCGGAAAAAGAAAGCGGCCAGCAAGACCAAGTACACCTGCACCGGCTGCGGCGTCAACGCATGGGCGAAGCCGGAAACGCTCCTGATCTGCGGCGACTGTTACGACGACGGCGACGGCGAAATCTGCGTCATGGAAGCCGAGGAAGTAGAAGGCGATTGACCCATAGCGTTCATGCCGCCCTGTGGCGGACGCGCAGCCATGCCCGATACAGCGCGGCGGCCAATCGCACCGGCAAAAATACAATCACCGTCCAGCGCGGCGGTTCGAAGGCCCGCATGAATTCCGGGCTTACGTTCCGGTTCCGCGAAAACTCTTCCGGCGTCATTTGATCCCTCCCGACAGGATAGCCACCCCAGGATAGCCACCCTAATGCACCGTGGGCGTCTTGGCCGCTTCCTCCAGCTCCGCGCGAAATTTTGCCACCATCGCCCGATGCAGGGCTATCGTTTCCTTCAGGCTGAGGTCTCTTTGAAGCAGCTCTGAAAAAGATTGCAGGCTGTACAGCCACATTTTCCTGTCAATGTCGCTGGTGTCCTTATCCATGACCGCGATTCTGCCACATCCAAAGCCACCGCATAGCGGGGCCGTGGAACAGAACTAGCTATACGGTTCCGCTCCGGGCACGACCGGCAGGCTTGGAACAGAATTACTTATAGCGTTCCACTCTGGGCGCGGGCAGCGGTTTTTGAACAGAACTGCCTGTTCTGTTCAACGGGGCGGCTGGTCGTGTAGCCACTGCCACCGACTTGAGCAAAATATGCACCGCTTTCCTGAGGGGATTCCGTTCGAAACGGAATCGTGCCGCTCTCTTAGGCTCTGTCAGGAAATAACCATACCAACACTTCCTCGCGGTCGTGTCTTGGAAACGCTTGCTGAGCGGCGAGCGCAAGCAAGCGGTCTGCTGGATTGGACAGGTTATTTCCTGACAGTCACTTAGCTAATCCCGTCTATGCCGAAAGTCTGTGTCCTTCTATCCTGGGTTAGCACCAAGCCCTCAGCGTTTCCGGAGAAGTGCGTAGCATCAGAGAATTCTAGGTCTATGTTGAAGTTGAACTTCCAGGTATCGTGGCCGTTGGGGTCGATTCTGATTATAACTTTTCCGCGTTGAAGAGCCGATTTTCTGCTTTGGTTCCTGATGGTCAAAGCGAACGGGCCAGCATCGCTGTTGTCATCAAAATGGCCGAAGTCATTCGAAAGACGGGCAGCTACCACATTGTTGGCATCGGTAACGGTCACCGTAACGTGTGTGTCATCGTCCTTGTCGTCGTTGTTTGTGTGGAAAGTGATGTTGCAGTTTGTGATGATCGGCTCTCCTGTTAACGCAAAGCGGATTCTCTCTGGTATGCGTGGTTCGCGTGATTCTGGTGTTTCTGGTGGTGGTGATGGCATGTGGTGCTCCTTTTATGGCCTTGCACTCAGAGCAGTATACGTCTGTTAGGGAATAACAACAACGGGGTTCCGTTGCGAAGTTTTGAGATGACGCGAACGAGGCCAGTACCTTTGTTTCCAACGATAAAATTAACCGCTATGGATACAGGATGTTTCCGCCCACCATCCATCTCAAGGGAGAGCAATCTCCATGCGCCGATCAACCGGTCGCGGTTCGAGGATTGCTGAGCTTGCCCGACGGCTTGCGCCACGCCTGCCATGGTCGAATCAGGATCGGCGAGTCATTCCCACTACGAAAAACGGGCCGTGGAACAGAATTGGTAATAGCGTTCCACCCGCGCGGTGGTGTCCGTAAGTTATAGAAAATTCTGGACATACCCGCTATTTTTCTGGCCTAATATCCCGATCCAATTAACAAAAAAATGGGTAGGGAAACATGGCCAGGAAGAAAGCATTCAGCGAAGCTGCGCTTGAAGAAGCGACGGACGCCGCAATTACCGGCATGAGACGGGAAGCGGCGGCGCTCCAGTTGAAGGGCAAAAACGTCAATCCGCACGAACTGGCAAACGCCGAGATGTCCATCATCAGCATGTTTTACGAAGCATCTAGCGAAACAGAAATCTTTTCGAGGATCAGGAATTCCAGCTTGTTGCGCTCCGGCGATGAAGCTCTGAAAAGGGCCTATAACTATGGCCTCTCTTACGGCCTTGGGCATCTCGGTATTCGTGAAGAAAACCATCCCCGCGTTCAAGCAGCTTGATTTGATCTCCATCCCCGCCATGGAACAGAATGGGTAATTCTGTTCCATTTTCTGACACGGCCGGAAGCGGCCGTAAGCTGCCGGCGCGTGTTTCCGGCTTGCGGCCTGTGCGGGGTTCAGGCAGGATGGAACAGAACGCATACGAAGTGTTCCAAATCAGGCCATAAGGGAAAAAGCATGAGCAGCCTTTACGACGAAAAGGGCCACCGCAAATATCTCACCCCCGCCGAGCGCGAGGCGTTTTTGAAAGCCGCCGACGACGCGGAACGCGAAGTGCGGACCTTCTGCCACACGCTGGCCTTTACCGGATGCAGGATTTCCGAAGCGCTTGCATTGACCGCCGACCGCGTGGACCTGAAAGACGGAACGCTGATATTCGAGAGCCTGAAGAAACGCAAGCGCGGCGTTTACCGGCCCGTGCCGGTGCCGCCGCCTTTTCTGGACACGCTCGATATGGTCCACGGCATCAGGGCCGCGCAGAAGCGCCGCGACCGGGGGAAAAACATATTCCTCTGGACGTGCGCCCGGAACACCGCATGGCGGCATGTGTGCGCCGTGATGAACGAGGCAAAAATCAAAGGCCCCCATGCAACACCGAAGGGGTTGCGCCACGGATTTGGCGTCAAGGCCGTGACCTCGCAGGTTCCCTTGAACATGGTGCAGAAATGGCTCGGCCACGCGCAGCTTGTAACGACCTCGATTTATGCCGACGCCGTGGGGCCGGAAGCCAAGCAGATTGCGGAGCGCATGTGGTGAAAAGCGTGACAGGCCGCGCCGGTTGGTTTATAGATTTCAGGAAAGGATTTTAGCTTATGACAACGATCACGATTGACATTCCCGAGCCGCAGGCCAAAGCGCTGGAGGCAAAAGCCAAGGCGCAGGGGCTTACGCTGGAGGACTGGTTCCGCCAAGTGGCCGCTAAAGAGACAGCGCCGCGCACAACGGCCCCCGTCATCACCGACCGTAAAGAGTGGGCGCGGGCCTTCAATGAATGGATTGAAAGCCACGATCCGAATACGCCGGTGCTTTCCGACGAGGCCATGCGCCGCGAAAACATCTATCCCGACCGGAGTTAAGGCTGGTGCTGGTCGATAGCAATGTCATCATCCGTACTCTACAGCCGCGCAGCCCACAACTGGCGCAGGCCCGCGACGCCTTGCAAATCTTGCGCGACCGAGACGAGCCGCTCGCGCTCGCCGAGCAGAACCTTGTTGAGATATGGGCCGTCGCCACGCGGCCAGAAGGAGACAACGGATTAGGCTACTCTGTCGAACAAGCCGCAGCCGAACTTACACGGCTCAAGGCATTCTTCACTATTCTTTCGGAGTCGGAGGATATCTACCCCGTTTGGGAATCGCTCGTCATTCAGTTCCGTCGCCATAGAGATGTCCGCGGCTGACCTTCCCTCTGCCACTTCCTCTCCCGCATAATCCTCCAATTGGTCCTGGGATCGGATGTCGCCCGTTCCCAGGACCGCTCGGAACGCCGCGCTAAAACTCCGAGAACGATATGGCGGGCCGTCTACTGGCTATGTCCAGTGGCGGCTTGCCGTCGTCTTTGGGCACAGGGGCTCCCCACGCTGACCATTGACTACGGAAACGAACTGTGGTCAATATAATCTGTCCCGATTGGGGATTTTCAACGAAAGGAGGCACATGCCAACTCAACTTAGCCGGCGCACGATGATAACGATGATCGGTGGCACCGTCGTCGGTCACACTTCAGCATGGGGACACGATCTCCGTCCTGGTGACCCGAGCTATCGGTTTCAGGACTACGAAGCGATCGTCAACCGCAACGCTCAAGTGAAACAGGTATATCAGTGGCCGAACATTGCGAATGCGATAATTTTCTCAAACATTCGGAATGGCCTAAACGGCTTTCAGTTCTCGTACGACATTCCGCCAGATGAGATTCAGGTCGTCGTGCAGGCCTACTCGTCAGCCAATGCTGCGACCTACGACGACTTTATTTGGGAGAAGTATCGCTGGGGCGAAGCGCTCGCCGTTCGTGACCCTGAAACAAATCAACCAGCCACACGCAACGTATGGTTTGGTACGTCGGTCGCGCATACGACCTTAACTCCGGGGCGGCAACCGGCGGAGCGGAATCACCCTTTCTTTAATGACATGAGCATTGAAGGCCTGCAGCGCCGTCGGGTGCTATTCCTCGCTTGACACCAGACAACCCATAGCCTCGCCAGTTCGGCGAGCACGACCGGTCGGAACCCCGACCAAAAAAGCGTTGAAGAAATAGTGGCCGAATTCCGGCAGCATT
>JBBRRL010000200.1:0-5332 GCA_038200775.1 Nitrospirales bacterium | reverse complement strand
GCCAAAGGCTGTTGTCCAAGCGCGAAAGGAGAGGCCAGCGCCATCAGCGCAAGTGCCGTGCAGAGCGAGACAATCGGACCCTTGTAGCGATCTCCGAGCCAGCGTAGTCCGCGACACACGTTCAAGATATTCATTTCTTTCGCTCCTATATATATTTTGGCGCGGCAGTTTAACTACTTTGCGGTAATCTTCAGATTGGAGAAGAAGCCCTCGGTGCTTGGTTCGATCCACAATGCGACTGCACCTTGCCGGGGCTCAATTTTCAAATCGTTGACAATGAGGCAGGGCTGCTCGACGCCGTGAACGTAGAGCCTTGCTTTGCGACCCTCCACCTCAATCTTGAATTTGGTCCAGACACCAGGCCCCAGATCGACATAAGACTCATACTTTTCAGGGGCCTCCTGCCGTGACCGGGCGAAGTTAAAGTCCGGATGAGAGCTGTATTGGGTGGAATGGTTGCGCCTGACTTGGTCATCCGCCCGCCCGTTGGTGGGCCTGAGATAGATGTACTCGTAGCGTCCATCGTCTTGAAGCCGAAAGGCAATCCCGATGAACCCGCGCGCATTACCGTCCGCACCGGGAGCCGGTCGGCCCAGCAGATCCAATTCGATGGTGCCATCGCGAAATGATACGTCCTTGACTGTTGCGTACGACGTGGCAAGGGCTGCGCCGGGGTTGGCGGTGATTTGGATCGCTTTGCGGCCGTTGTAATGCACCTCTGCGATCGATACATTGTTACCGGCTAGGCGGTCAACACGTTGAGCCAAGAGGGGGACAGCAAGCAACGCGAGTATTGATGCTCGCACGACATTCGTGATTAGGGGTAAGAGTACGGCCATATTGATTCTCCTGTTGCAGTTCAATAATGCTTTCTTAGATCTCTATTATCGACATTTCAAGAAGCGAACCGGGCGTCCAATTGGTCACGCCGTGTTTTCTCGGCTTCGGGTATTGCCAGCAACCTGTACGTGTCCATGTCGTTACTACGCGCTGGAACGCGTCCGGTTAGCAAGGCGCTCAGATCTGAAGCCGGGTCACTATCCTATTCTTCGGGATGCAGGAGCCTTGTACGCTTGGGTGCCTCCATGCTCGACAGACAATGGACACCGGTATGGACGCCGCAGGTTTCCGCGATCTCGTGCTCATCACGCCGAAGGCTTTTGATTCGATGCCAACTGCCGCTGGCCAGTGCCTGACGGATGGAGGCATTGAGGCCATCGTCCCTACCGGTTGGCGAGGAAAAGATGCCGATCGGCATCACGGGGCGCGCGGAAAACGAATCCTCCGCGCGGGTAAACAGGATCATGCCGCCACTGCCGATCGGGTTGCCTGGCATGGCTGCGGTGATGGGCATGAGCAGTCTTCCGTGCGGCTTCAACGCGTTGAGCCAATGATTCAAGGGATGCGTGAAGCCCGCATTGACCAGGATCGCATCGCATGGCCCCGGCTCAAACGATGCGCCATCAACGCAATGAACCGCGACTTGGCTCATCGCGCTGAGGCACTGTCTGGCGCGTTTGGCCAGATCGATGTCGATCTCAACGGCATGTACTGTGCCGCTATCGCCAACCATCGCGGCGGCGATCGCTGTGTAGTAGCCGACACCACAGCCGACATGTAGAAAGGTTTCGCCAGGGGCTAACCTTAGCGCGTCGAGGCAAGATGCAAGAGTCGCAGGGTGGCCGTTGTTCAACTGGCGCGCGCAATCGATGGCCACCAAAACGTTGTGATAGATGTGACAGGGGTCGGCATCCGGCGTTTTGCGATACACGACTGATCCGGGGCGGCTAGGGTCCGAAGCAGCGAGATCCCAGGGGCCGGGCCCAGAAAAGCTTCACGCTGGACTGAGGCAAGCGCCTTGACGAGCGATGCTGACTGGAGGTTGGCGACACTCTCAATTTCGGCCGCATAGAACTCACGAGCGGATTGTGCGGTGGGCATTAATCAACAATACACCGATTGCACATATCTGTGCAACATGTGCAATAGTGAATTATGAACCTGGCTCGGTCCAAGTCGGCACTTCTCAAAGTAGAAAAGGAAATTCAGGAGTTGGAGCGCCGACGCGCAACCCTAGACGACGCGATCTCGCGACTCAGGCGGACCGCTTTCTGGTTCCGCGGCGAGAATGTTCCCTCGGCATCCGCCGGCCCGCAGAGTCTCACGAATTGCTGCCGGGCCATCTTGCGCGGCGCCCCGCCAACGGGCCTCACGGCTCGCGAAGTTAAGGCCAATCTCATTGAGGTCGGATTTGACTTGGAGGCCTTTCAGAACGGCATGTCCGCTATCCACACCGTACTAAAAAGATTAGTGCAACAGCACGAGGCGACGGCGAGCATCGACGACGGTGGCAACCGGCGGTACGCTGCCAAGCAGCAGTTCGTCATCGGTCTGTCGCGTGCCGACGTCGAAGACGAGGACTTTATCAAGCGCCTGCTGGAAGCCCGTTCACCGGAGTTGATTGTCCAAATGGTTCAACAACGAAAATCGCGAGTTAGGCAAGTTTAGCGAATCATGCAAATCGCCATTGGATTCAAGACGCATTCCGGGTGGGCCGCCTTAGTGGCAGTCGGGTTTGAGGGCGGTCAAGTGCACGTGGTTGAACGTCGCAAGATCGCACTTGTGGACGAATTGTGGGCAAAGCAGCCTTATCATGCGGCCGAGCGACTCCAGACCAGGAAGGCTGAAGAACTGGTCAACCGGGGAGTAAGAGATGCGCATGCCGTTGCGTTAAGGGAGTTCAATGCGGTCCTCGTTAGACTTGAGCTGGCAGGCCACACTCCTGCATCTTGTTCGGTCCTTGTTGGTAAGCCCATGCCCGACTGGAGCGTCCAGGAGATTCTCGCGGTACACTTCCGGATGCACAAGGCGGAAGGAGCGCTGTTTCAGAATGCAATCCTCCGGGCCGCTGATGCTTGCGGCATTAAGACCTTCCCTCTTTTGGAGAGGGAGTTGGACGAGAGCGTGGAAAGCGCCTGGGGTGAAGCGGCCGGAATAATAAAGTTGACCGTGTGCAGCTTTGCTAAGACGATTGGCCCGCCCTGGGGCAAAGACCAAAGGATCGCGGTTTTGGCGGCACTAATAGGCATGCGCCGCGTCAGATCCTTCAGTCCGGGGACCATGGTCTCACTGAAAAACACATTGGAGGAATCATGACAGCATCGGTATTCATTGCAACAAGCCTTGGTGGCTTCATTGCTCGCGAGAACGGCGCTCTTGGCTGGCTGCCTGCCAATGGCGGAGATCTGATCTAAACGTTGAGCAAGCTCATTCACCAGCTCTGCACGCTGTTTGGTTCTTCCGGCGTCCATTCGCCAGACCCGTCCAACCGGATCTCCGCCGGGGAACTGCCCGCGTCCCGTAGGCGGACCAGCTCACCCATGACTTGATAATGGCGTCAGCGAGCCAGGTGTATGGGCCGTGTGTATCCGTTTCGCATGATCGTCTTGCGCACATTCAGCAACTGCGAGTTCAACGCGCTTGGGTACGCACATACTTCGGCCATCGAGCAGAGGCGTCCCGCCGGCACCTTCGTCAGCTCTTCCGAGTGGGGCGCACAAGCCTTTTGATTGGGTCTGCCGTGCTGGCAGCGTTGTTCCTGGTTAGCAAGTTCGGTGCACCCATCCTGAGCGGAAACTCCTTGGGCCGATTGCTGCAGGAAAGTTTGGTGATCGGCGGCTGGGTTGCGATGTGGAAGCCGATGGAGATCTTCCTCTACGATTGGTGGCCGATTCGGGCGGAAGCAAGACTGTTCGACCGCCTGAGTGCCATGCCCGTCCGCGTTGCGTGCACCGATAGCGCCGACCTGTCCCAGTGACCATTCACTAGAATAGGCGAATTGCATTTGCCTGGAAGTTATACTACTGCTGGACAGACCCTTTGAGAACAACGGCACCCGTCGGAGCCTTCACCGTTGCGTCGGACTCTGCCGTGACCTGGATGTCGAAAGTCTTCCAGGGAGTGGTAGTTTCAAAACTGGCCTTCAAATTCTTGTCGATCCTCATCCGGCCCTGAGACGCTGGACTTCCCCCTCGCTCCTGAAACCAGACCAGATATCCGACCATCGGAGGATTCAAATTTGCAGGCGGGGCCAAGTGCTCCACTTTTATCTTGACCTTGGTGTTTCCATTTTCTTGTCAGCGCTGGAGTTCACCTCCCCACGAGCGGCGGGGGCAACCGTGGTTCCAGCCAGCGTAAATTTCTTGCCCGCAAATGCGAGCACAGAGAGCGAAAGGCACAAAACCGCTAACGCCATGCTCTTTTGCATAGGTCTCCTTGCACGTCTTCACTCTAGCCTTCATCTTATACCTTTTCTATCTATCCCCGTCTTTATTCTGCATTGCACTCGAAGCGTTTCTCGTAAGCGCGTTGGAAGACGGAGCGGCTATCACCAATCAGAACCTGTCGCCGTTAATCCTGGCGCAAGGCAGACTAAAGCGGCTCGTCTAGGCCTCGTCTAGGCCCCTTAACGGCGTGAGTATTTGTTCAGCAAATTGAGCAAATCAGTCGCCTCCTTGGGGGGAGCTACCTTGCTGTCAACGATCTGCTCGTTTGTGAGCGCCTTGCCGTAAAGTGCCTTGTTCTCGTCCTTGTCTTGACGAAGGGTTGCACCCGTGAGCGCCAAACCTGCGAATACGCCACGAGATCGTGAATAGGACAAGATCTTGGCTCGCATCGTCGCGTCTGTCTGGGCAGTCGTGCTACGGCCCACGGGACCGGCGGCCACCTCTGCGCCCCCGCCCAGGGTGAATTTGCTCGACAGGATACCCTTCATGCTGCGTTGGTCCATGAGGAGCATCACAACATCTGTTTCCGAAACCCCGATCTGAAAGCCAAAACTACCGCCCTCCACGCGGACCGCCGCAGGCGAACCCCATCCGGCACCGATGTCCTTCCGGCACATCAAAAATCCGCGGCCATACTTCGCACCGATGATGAAGCCGGCTTTCTTTACTCCCGGGATCACCGCGACACAGTGGGCCTTGCCCAGCAGATCTTCGGGGATGCCCTGATCCGGTGCCTCCATGATCTCTTTGAGAACCGTGGCAGACGCATTTAGGCGCTCAGCGGCTGTATCCGCGAGCAGTACCGTTGAACTGGCTCCCCACGAGCAGGCGAGAGCTACGAAGAAAAAGTCTATGCGCTTCATCGATCCGTCCTTCTTTCTGCCGAGTATCGGCAGTTTCCACAAGTCTAGCCTACAAAGGGAGGCCCCCCGGCTTTGCCGGGGAGGCAGCAGCAGTTTGACATTTCCGGGAGTCCACCGGGAAACTCCGAAGCGTGAGCCGCCAAGCACACGAAAAGGAGAATTCCCGATGGACGAGTATCAAAG
>JBBRRL010000199.1:0-5337 GCA_038200775.1 Nitrospirales bacterium | reverse complement strand
CTTCTTGAGTCCGTCCCTCATTACAGCGCCGGTTCCTGGGGGAATCTCGTCTGCAGAGTTCACATCACCCGGCGTCAGGTACTTCACATATTGGCTTCCGACGTTGACATTTTCCTGTATAAATTCGGTGGCCGAACGCAGACTGATGCGTGAAGGATCGTAGAGAGCGGCCCATGGATTAGGACGCTGAAGAATTAAATCGGTCAGCAGCATGCCGGCAATGGTCCCGTGCGTCATGCCCATCCCTGAATCACCTGTCGAAATAAACACGTTATTCTTGTCCATTGGATTACGCCCGATGAATGCGAGGCCGTCGACAGACTCCATCACTTGCCCGGACCATCGGAAGGTGATTGGCCCGCTGATGGGGAACCGTTCCCTCGTCCATGCGGAGAGGCGGCTATAACGCTCCTCTGCGTCATCCGCTTGCCCGGTTTTATGATCTTCTCCCCCCACGATTAACATTTCAACGCCGTCCACAGACTGAAGGCGGACATAATGATACGGGTCAGGAGTATCCCAATACAGCGCCTTAGTAACGGATCCCGGCTGGACAGGAACGGCGATCACGTAGGTCCGGTACGCATACTGTTTAGTATGAATAGCGAACAAATCGTTCACCGGCGTATTCGTGGCGACAATAACCGCCTGCGCCGTGACACGAAGCCCGTTGCTTGTGTGGACCTCGGCGTGATCTCCGCCTTCGATTTGAGTGACATGTGTGCCCGTATAGAAGCTGCCGCCTCTTGCCTCGATGGCGCGAACAAGGCCACCAAGATACTTAAGCGGATGGAATTGCCCTTGTCGAGGAAACCGCAAGCACGGACCCGTGTTGAAGCTCTCAAGCGGCGCGCGTTCCAGCATTGCCACTTCAATCAGGCCGGCTCGATGCGCTGCCTTGAGCTCCTCCTCCAATACGGTCTGCTTCTCGCCGGGCGGCATGAAGAGGAACCCGTCCAGCCGTTCGAAATCGCACTCAATGGTTTCGGCGCGGACATTCTTCTCAATCTGCTGGATCGCTGCGGTATGGCTGTCTGCGGTAAGCTGCGCGCCTTTCTCACCATGCAGGCGCTCGATCTCGGTATAGCGATCATCGATGGCATTTGAGAGGTGCGCCGTGGTCCGGCACGTTGCCCCGCCGCCGAGCGGGCCATCATCCAAGACAATGACCGATTTTCCCTGCATCGTGAGCAAATACGCCGCGCTAATACCCGCAATCCCCCCTCCCACGATACACACATCGGTGTTGCAATTCTGGGATAACGGGGGACGGGTCAGCAGAGCGATCGTTTTCATCCATAAGGAAGTGGTGTGTCCCGAGTCGGTATTCATTCCGGTCTCCGTCGCGCTCAGACAGTAAAGTTATTGCCTAAACACAACTTATCTCCTCACTGACGTCGCGGCAGGCCATCGTTGTCTTGATCCGACAAACCAAGCCATGGCGATCCCAGCGACTCCCAATCCTATGTGAAGGACATTGTCCAACATGCTATAGCCATGGGGCAGTAAACCAAAGAGCGTTGGCGTGATAAATCCAAGCACTCCCACTAACAAATATGCCACGCCGACTCCGCCTACGACTGCTTTCGCCGTGGCGAAATCGCGATTCCCGAACCCGACGTAGGCCATAAGTCCACCCGTAAGCAGGTGAACCATATCCTCTATCACGTCAATATTGACCAGGCCGAAGAGCGAGCCCTCACAGGATATCAAGCCGACTACTCCGATCAAGATAATGGCGATACCCATCCATTTTGCATAGAGCTGTACCATTGGTGTCCTCCGTGGGATTCCGCGTATGCACTTTGTCCGAATGCAAGGGTGGGCGTATCGAAATCAGACGACAATTATACGAAAGCTGGAACGTTGAACTTTTTCGCAGCCGAAGGCGCGTGTATGAGGTCCCACACCATGGCATGCCGTCAGTCAACGACATTAACCAGTCAACGACATTAATATAGTATCGCTCGCCCGCTCCTGTAATTCGCCAACACAGCTGGTCGCACAGAAATTCTACCCCCTGAGCTTCTGGGGCGTTGCTTCACTCCATTCCTCAAACTCACCAAGACGACCCCCTCCTCGTGGCCATCAGACGGGCTTTGTTCCGGGTCAGGTTTCTTGGCGCATTTCACTCTTGACAACCATGATTACTCCAAGATATTAGTAATCGTTCTCAAAATCATGAAAATCATAGTTCCAGCTATTTCGACGTCGATGTTTTCGTTCGGCCCGAACTGAAGCATCCTTCATGAGCGGCGCACATTTCTTTTCTTGGGGGCTTCGATGGCTGAGGGACTACGCGTGAACTCCAATAACAATCCGCGACCTCAGTGCCATGACCCCTTGGACCAACACCGCTGTCAGTGCGGCAATCTGCTCGCGAAGATCGTGGCAAGCGGCATCGAACTGAAGTGCAGGCGGTGCAAGCGGATGGTCGTGATCGCTTTTGAAGATGTTACAGACTGGCAGAGGACCCCGAGTCCCCTTTTGCACAACTCAAGGCATGGGAGGTCAAAATGCAACGAATAGTACTCGGGGTCTTATCGGTGTGTCTCTTCCTGAACGCTCCTCTGGTTGCCATTGCGGTCATCTCCGATGAAGAATTCGAGGCGATGCGCAAGCGGCTCGGCGCCGTAGAGAAAGAGCTCAGCGATCTCAAACAGCACGAGGGCGAAGAATCAGCCGTCAAGGGCAAGAGGGAGAGTGAGAAGCCGCTCGATTTTGGAAGTACCGGAAGCGGCAAGTTGATCTATGCCAAGCCGTTCGTCTCAGCTCCTAAAACCACGGTCGGCGGGTATATGGACCTTCAGTATCGCCTATTCAACAGCAGCAACTCCACCGGCGTCGGGCAGGCCGGAAACGGCCTGGGCAGCAGCTCCTTCGATCAGCAGCGATTCGTACCCTTTTTCTACTCGGACATCACGGACCGTCTGAAGGTGGCGGCTGAGCTCGAAGTCGAACATGGAGTCCGGTCCAAGTCGAACGAAGGGTCTGGTATCGAAGTGAGTTTGGAATTCGCCACCCTGGATTACTTGATCAAGGAGTCTTTGAACTTTCGCGGCGGCATCATTTTGTTGCCCCTCGGCAAGTTCAACCTGCTGCACGATTCTCCGCTCAATGAGCTTTCCGACCGGCCGCTGGTCGCGACCGCCATCATTCCTTCCACCCTGTCTGAAACGGGCGCCGGCTTCTATGGTACGTTCTATCCCAGTCGCCAGTCGAAATTGGATTATGAACTCTACGTAACTCAGGGCTTCAATGGGTACATGGCGGATGGCACGCCGGTGATCACCGCCGGCAACGGTCTTCGAGACGCGCGGCAGCGTGTGTCCACCGTCGACGACGGCTTGGATAACAACAACGGCAAAGCGGTGGTGGGACGGCTCGCCTTCAGTCCGATCCTCGGTGTCGAGGTGGGCGCGTCAGGCTATCGCGGCTCCTACGATCCGGCAAGTAAGAGACCGCTCAGCATCTGGGCGGTCGACTGGACCTTTCAACGGGGTCCCTTTCAGCTGATCGGAGAGGCCGCCTGGAGCTATGCCCAAGACAATCATCTCAACCAGGACGGAACATTTGCGCTCGATCCGACGCCCGGTCTTCCCACGGGCACGCTACTGCCACGTCGAAGCAATGGTTTCTATGTGCAGGGCAACTATCATTTCATGCCGGAATTTTTGCGGCAATGGGCACCAAGTTACTTCACGCAAGCGTCCACCTTCACGGCCGTCGTCCGGTGGGATCAGATTAACACCAACAGCGAGATCGCCCAGACAGGCGCGGAGCGTCTGACATTGGGCATGAATTTCCGTCCGGTCCAGGACACCGCGTTCAAGCTCGATTACCAGTTTAATTATGAAGATGGAAAAAACAATCGCATCAGGAATGACGGGCTTATTGTTTCCTTCGCAACGTACTTCTAATCACACAGAGGCAACCACGCGATTCCACACGCCTCTCTCCCAGCAACAACCGGGCGCCCGTCGTCATGCCTCAAACGCCGGGCGCCTTGCATTTGAAAACCGGCAACGCTAAGATGCTGCGCCCTTTCAGGCCGAGAGATGCGGCGATCAGGGTGACGTTTCTATTTGCGATCCTCTGGTTGGCCGGCTGCCAAAGCGCGGGATCACTCCCCACCACATTCTCCCATTGCTCGTTTGAGCAGGTGTGGGACACAGCAATCGCCTCGCTCGAAGTCGGAACGCTTGCATCGGCGGACAAGGCGAGCGGCCGCGTCGAGACCGCCTGGCTGGAAGTCCCGAGCAGCAGCCGCGCTGGCGTGCTTGGACGCGACCTTAACAAGGAACGTGTAAAATATGTTGTCGAAGTCAGCCGGGATGCACCCGACGCCAGGGCAACCGTGCGACAGCTTCGCGAAGAATGGACGCCCATGGGTGTGCGCATGCGCCAATGGCGGTCCATGGCGACGAATCCTTTCGAGGAGGCGGCCCTCGCGACTGAGATATCACGGCGCCTCAAGGAGAAGGGATGTTAATCGGCCGGCTGCTGGCCAGTGTCTTGGTGGTATTGGCGACGGCTGCCACCGCCCTTGCCGTAGACCCCGGCAAACGCACATGGGACCCTGATCTGAAACGTTGGTTGACGGAAGAAGAACTCGGAAGCATCGAGGTCTATCTCACCGAGGAGCAGGCGCTTAAGATTTTGTTCCCCAAGTCTCAAAAGGTCCACTCTGAAGAGTTGAGGCTGACGCCTCCTCAGAAAGCTCGCATCGAAGAACGAATAGGCTGGAAGTTCCCGGAAGATAGCTTCAAAGCTTTCACGGCGGAGAGCACGGGCAAAGTGGATGGATACGCCATCATCCAGGAGACAATCGGCAAGCACCGACCGATCACCTACATCGTCGGGATCACCCCGGAAGGCAAGGTCTTCACCGTTGAAATACTTGTCTATCGAGAGAGCAAGGGGAGCGAGATCCGGCGCAAGCGATTCAATGCCCAATATGAAGACAAGACTGCCCGAGACCCGATCCGCATCAATCAGGACATTATTAACATCAGCGGCGCGACGATGTCGGTCCGCTCGGTCAGCGCGGGGGTGAAACGTGCGCTCGTGCTCGCTGAAGAATTTTTCCTGCAGCCTGCGGCTCGCTGACCGGCCGTGCGTCATTTCAATACCCGTTTCCGGCTGCTCGACACTGACCGCAATATTCGACTGCTCTATACCCTCTTCATCGTCACCCTGTTCGCCGGATTTCTCTTCACCATCTATTGGGCTCATACCGTGACGGGCTTGTCCTATTCGGGCGTCGCCCAGCATTACCTGGGATCCGACCAGACATTCGGCGAGCCTAAGTCGTTTCGCGAGCTGGCCGAGACGACG
>JBBRRL010000198.1:0-5353 GCA_038200775.1 Nitrospirales bacterium | reverse complement strand
GGAGTTAGTGCTGGGTGTCCGCGCCGTTACCGTTAACGGCGTGCGTTATCCGGTCGAAACGGCGGGTAATGCATGGGACAGGAACGGGGGTCTCGAAGAGAACCGCCACACAGCCAGGTGGGTCGGCGGTGGTAGCGAAACAGACCACGTGTTCACGAGCGGAAATCGCATCAACGTGCCCACGGGAACGCTGCTGGAATTCCATAACGACGATCCGATCCGGCTGAAAGGCTATCAACGCTAGTTATTCGCTTTGGCAACACTACCGAAAGGAGACCACTGGCATGAATCCAGAAAAATACGAGGTCCTCGTGCTGGGCAGCGGCACAGCCGGCAAATTGATGGCCTGGACGATGGCCAAAGAAGGAAGGCGAACCGCCGTCGTCGAGCGCAAGTATATCGGCGGAGCCTGTCCCAATGTGGCATGCCTGCCCAGCAAGAACGTCATTCATTCAGCGAAGGTCGCCTCGCTCGTGGGGCGGCATCGGGAGTTCGGGATTGAGACCGGGCCGATCGCCATCGACATGGCTGGAGTATACGCGCGCAAGCGCCAAATGGTCGACGGTATTATCCAGGTTCATCTGGATAAATATCACGCGGCCGGAGATGAACTCATCCTCGGCGACGGCACCTTCGTCGCACCTAGCACCCTTGACGTCGCATTGCCCAATGGGGGCAAACGTACGCTTACCGCTGACCGCGTGTTCGTGAACGTCGGAACCCACGCAACAATACCCGACACGCCCGGTTTGCGAGAAGCCAGGCCGATGACCCATATCGAAGCGCTGGACTTGCAGCGACGTCCCGACCACTTGATCGTCTTGGGAGGCGGCTACGTCGGCCTTGAACTGAGCCAGGCTCTAAGCAGACTGGGAAGTCGCGTAACCCTGATCGAGCGCGGCTCGCAAATTGCCGCCAATGAAGATGCTGACGTTGCGCAGGCGATTCTGCAGCTGTTTCGGGACGAAGGTATCGACGTACTGTTGGGCACACAGGTCCTCAGTGTCAACGGCCTTTCCGGCGGCCACGTAAGCCTTCAGCTACAAAGCGCGAACAGTACACGAACTGTGGAGGGAACCGACATTCTCGTGGCGCTTGGACGTACGCCCAACACCAAGGGAATCGGGCTAGATAAGGCTGGAATCGAGGTCACCGAAAAGGGACACATCCGAGTGAACGATCGCCTGGAAACAACCGCGCCGAACGTGTGGGCGATGGGAGAGTGCGCGGGCAGCCCATACTTCACGCATGTCTCTGCGGACGACTTCAGCATCATTCACGAAAACCTGAACGGAGGCCACCGGAGCACGATGGGCCGGCTGGTTCCGTACTGCGTCTTCATCGATCCGGAGCTGGCGCGTGTTGGCCTCAGCGAGTCACAGGCGCGGAAAAGAGGTGTTGCCTACAGGGTTGCATCCGTGCCGGTCGACGCCGCCTGGCGGCCCTGGACCCTCTCGGAGAGACGTGGGTTCATGAAGACGCTGGTCGACGCACACAGTGACCGCATTCTCGGGTTCACAGCCTTTGGGCCTGAGGCAGGGGAACTCATGGGTACGGTTCAACTCGCGATGCTGGCGGGCCAGCCGTACACGATTTTGCGAGATATCATGTTCGCGCACCCGACGATGACGGAAGGCCTGAAGGCCTTGTTCATGGCCGTGCCCGAACGGCTGGAGAACCATGCTGAGCAGCTCCAACACGCGCGAACGTCCGGCGGACTGAGCTGAAGGCGACGTGGGCAACAACGGTACGCTGAACGCAGCCGACAGCCTCCGTTTTCACTGGCCGGAGTACCTGATGGAGGCAGGAGAATCGGGCCTCTACCTGTTCTCTGCGTGCACCGTTGCCACCTTGTTATGGCACCCCGCTTCGCCGGTCCAGCCATACCTGCCGAGCGACACTGTTCGTCGAATATGGATGGGCTTGGCGATCGGCGCGACGATCATCGCGATCGTCCTTTCACCGTGGGGCAAACAGTCCGGCGCGCACTTCAATCCCGCGGTCACACTCACGTTTCATCGATTGGGGAAAGTGGCGTTGTGGGATGCGGTGTTCTATTGCGCCGCGCAATTCCTCGGCGCGGTCGCGGGCGTGGCGCTCGCCTCGCTTGTCCTTCAAGGCGCGCCGGCGCACAAAGCCGTCCACTACGCTGCCACCAGGCCCGGCATTTACGGCGACACCATCGCGTTTGTCGCGGAACTGGCGATCTCGTTTATCTTGATGAGCGCGATCCTATTTGCGTCCAATCACGAAGTCCTGGCGCCTTTTGCACATTACTTTGCCGCCCTCCTTATTGCGGCATACATCGCTTTCGAATCTCCCCTATCCGGTATGAGCACGAATCCCGCCCGGACGTTCGGCCCCGCCTTGTATGGCAGCTACTGGCACGCCCTTTGGATCTATTTCATCGCGCCACCCTTGGCCATGCTGGCTGCGGCTGAGGTTTTTCTTCTCGCCCGTAAACGCAAAGGTCCGTATTGCGCGAAGCTGCATCACCACAACGACAAGCGCTGCATCTTCCGCCACTCCGGACCGAGCCGAACGGCGCCGCAACACGACGAAAAGAAAGCAACGACAACCAAAGGAGAGAACCAGAATGCAAACAGCAGCCAACCGAGGTCGTGTCGAATCCAAGCAGCGCGCCATGCGTGAAGAAACGATAACCGCCGATCGGCTGAACGCGTTTTCGGGCGGAGTGTTCGCGGTGATCGTGACTGTCATGGTGCTCGAACTCAAGCGGGCCAGATGAACGGGCATTCTCGGCTCTGTGGCCTCTGTGGCCCACGGGCATTAGCTATGCGGTGGGAGGTATCTGTTCATCGCCATCATTTGGATCAACCACTATCACCTTATGCAGTTCGTAGGCCCTCCGACACCGGGATTGATATGGATCAACTTCGTGCATCTCTTCATGGTCTCGCTCCTGCCATTTGCGACCGCATGGGTTGCGCGCACCAGGCTCGCGGCGCCTCCTGTCGTGCTTTATGCAGGGGTGTTTGTATGTGTCGATCTTGCTTATAACGTCTTCGAACACCACGCATTTGGCCCGTGCGGACGCCACGCGGGTCTCCGTTAGGTAGGAGGCGCCGATCGCTCTGTGTCGTTGCATGCTTCAAGATCCTCAGATGCAGGCGAAGGGAGACCCCGAAGCTCGCATTCCCGAGCCTTTTTGCGGCGAGTTATACTCTCTATTGAACTGGCGCAAATTATCGTTCAGGTCAAATGCGTCTGACGCCTCTCGTACGTCCAGTCTTGATACACGAAGGCACGCGAGACGATGCCAATCAGAATCCGTACGACTCACACTGTGACGACGATCTTTCCTATCTGCTGGTTCTCCTCCAGGTAGCGGTGAGCGTTGACAATTTCGGATAGCGTGAAGGCTCTATCGATTCTTGGCGAAAATTTACCCGATTCGATTCGCTCATATACCTCTGGCTCACCTGCCTTGTGAAATCTTACGACCTTAGCTGTCTCCGCCATTCCCGCGATCTCTTGCTCGATATTTGTGAAAGATTATGTTTAGAAGGGAGCCCCACCCATTTAGGGTCCGGTTTGAGCACTGCCGTCGAATAGTGGCGGGTGAGTGCAAGATGCAGTGCTTTCCACGGCGTCCATAGAATCAAGGGGCTTTCTTTTCACGGTTGGCCAGTTGGCCTTCAACATCACGAGGATCGCCACCGTAATGTGATCCAGCTCCGGACGGATTTGCGAATTAAGATCCATCACTTCCGAGAAGCTTCCCTGGTTGCTCTCACACCGCTGAGAAGAGAACTGATATTGCACGAACTTCGCTGCTTCAATCTGCAAGAAGAAGTGCTGCACCCACTATGGTGGGAGATTGGCCTGCTTTGCCTTCGCTCCTACGTCTTGCAAGACTTTCTGCTCTCTTTCGGGATCTTCGATTGTAGATCTCGTGTTTCATTTCACCTTGGACCTGCTGTTCCAGCTTGGCGCATCCCGGAAAGGATAGCTTTGTGGCCGAAATAGCTGATTAGGTAAAAGGACACCCCGAGGGATATGACATCCTTGAAAAGGAACAGGCCCAACAAACTCATGTACCTCATGTACTTTATCCCGTGAACGGCAATAATCGCGCCTGGGGTGGTTATGACCATAGTGCTGGTTATAAAGAACATGACTGATGCGATGAGACCGCCTATGATACCGGCTTTAGGCTTCAAATAGCCCGCGATCATCAATACGGCGGCAATAATCTCGGTAAGACCGATTAAATCGGAGCCGATATAAGGGCCGAACAATTTAAAGTGCCAGCTGATCAGCGGACTGTTAGAAACCAGGGGAACTATGCCCTCGGCGCCGGGAGCGGTCATTTTGTAAGAGCCAGCCCAAAGGAGCATAACAATCATGCCGATGCTGGTAATCAGGAAAGGGATATTACGATCACTTGTCCATGCAGCCAATTTCGTTAAACTGCTTTTGGCCCTTTTCGAGACGTCGGCAGAAGAAACCAGGTCTTGCTTCTCGGCGTTAATTGCTTGTCCTGACGTGACCCGACTCATAATTACTTCTCCTCACCACAGTTGATATGGTTGCGTATGGGCGATCTGCCGATAGGCACCCTTTCAATCTTTCAATATTACAAGCGGTTGCCCATCCGCGTAGAGCAGAACGGATCTTGTCCGTCCGACGATGAGTACTTGCTCGTTGCCCCACGCTGGAATGACAGAACGGATATCAACTGTCTGGAGTGCAATCGAAACACCAAACTCTGCGCCTCTTCCTTTGTGGCAGGCGGTCGAGTTAAGTTCTTTCTGCTCTGCAGCATCGATTTGCAACGATAAAACAGGTCTCAATCTACAGCTAACGAGTTTGTGACGGCAACGGCCAACAGGGCAGAAGAATACCAACCAGCCGCTGAAATAAGACTTGTGCTCCCAATCTGGTATCACGGCGCGAGATCGGTTGCGACCCTGAACGCATTCCCCATTGTCACTATTTGAACAGGGCGGTATCTATTGGACACCCTCTGACACGTGCTCTATGCATTTGGCCGATTACTGGTGCAGGTTGACCTTTCACTGACGAGGCATTGATGTTCAGGATTTCCGCTGTGTCGCTTATATTGAACTCTTCTACATCGTGCAGAAGAAATCCTTGCTGATGAATGTCGGGCAGCATCTCGACGGCCTGCAGGAGCAACTCCCTTATTTCCTCGCGGCGCCAAGACTAGTTCGATAAAAGATGCAAAGTTTGTATCGTCGACACTGCGCAGTTCCTCATGGAGGAAATGCTTGTCACTTTCGCGCCTCCAGCATACGATCCAGGTTGAATGCAGCGCTGATCAACGCCAGATGTGTAAACGCCTGCGGAAAATTCCCGAGGGCCTCGC
>JBBRRL010000197.1:0-5376 GCA_038200775.1 Nitrospirales bacterium | reverse complement strand
GCTCGGTCTGATGTTCAAGATGATTTTGATCAGATCGCACAGAGCGCGCCACCCTCGGAACTAGCTAACGGCCTTGCAGCCGCCTTTCGGTCCGATGAGACACCGGAATTTGGACAGATGGCCGGACAGTTATTCAGTAACTCTAATGGTCAGCAGCGCGCCGGAATTCTCAATACGCTCCTGCGCACGGCGGGACCGATGATCCTTTCGCAAGTCTTGTCACGGCAGGCTAACAGTGACGGTCGTGGCGGACTCTCAAGTCTTATCGATCTTTTGAAAGGTGGCCAGCAAACAGAGGTCACTCCGGAGCAAGCGGAACAAATTCCTGCCGGAGCAGTCGAGGAGATCGCCGCCCAAGCCGAAAAGAAAGACCCTTCTGTGATCGATCAAGTCAGCAACTTTTACGCTGAACATCCGACGCTCGTGAAAACGCTCGGCGCAGCGGCCCTGACTATCGCACTCTCTCAGATTGCCAAACGGCAACAAGGCTAGAAGATGTTTGATTAGTTCGCGCCGGTTGTCACAGACTTGTGGGTAGGCAGACATGCGCCAATAAGCCGACGCTTGAGCGGATGGTCGGGGATTGGCAGGAAGCTAAAAGATCTCTCAATGGACCAGCGAGGGCCAGTAGCCAAAGGTGAGGACGTTATGAGCGAGGACGTGCAGGTTAAACCGGTGAAGCCAACCCCTCTAGTGCAGCGCTTTATCATTTACGCTGGCGTAATTCTCGTCACCTTCCTGCTGGGTTTCGTCCCGATGTGGCTCAAGGCTCGGACAGCCAGCAGTAGTCTAGTCGAGACCGAGCACCAGTTAATCCTTGTCAGGATGCAGAGTAATCTTGCCGCAGCAGTAATTGACGCGCGGCGAGGTGATTATGAGCCCGCGCGCCAGACAGCCAGCCAGTTCTTTACAACCCTACGTGCGGAAATTGATAAAGGGGATACTTCGAACTTTACACAGGCGCAAAGACAGGGCATGCAGCCATTGTTTGCCGGACGCGATGAGATTATCACTCTGCTCGCTCGTAGTGATCCTGCTTCCGCAGACCGGCTGTCTGATTTGTATGTGGCATATCGTAAGATCATGAATGGTTGAGGGCCGCCCTTCGATCTTGCTCTACAACTGCTTCAAACATCTTACGGTGACTGCGCTCATGCCGCGTGTCCTCTCGCGCTTTCATCGGGAGGCTTTTCCCCTGCCACTTTCGCATCAGGGTCTCCGGCGCGAGCGGCCGCCTGCTCAATGATGGAGTTGACCTCGCCACCGATAAGAATAGTCACGCCAGTTAAGTAAAACCACAGCAACAGAATTATGACTGCTCCCAGTGAGCCATAAACTACGCTGTAGGTGTTATAGAAGCTGAGATAGGAGCCGAACAGAAAAGAGACGAGCAGCCACAGGATGACGCCGACTGCCGCTCCCGGTGTCAGCCAGCGCAGTTGTTGTTCGTGCAGGTCCGGCGCAAAGTAATAAATTAACACAAAGGCAAGAAAGACGAAGCAGAGCACGAACAGCCATTGCAAGACCGTCCACACTGCGGTAAATGCAGCGCCGAAACCGTAGCGGTTCGCAATCCCTTCCGCAATGTGGCTGCCGTAGAACATCAACGCCAGCGCGCTGATAATCAACACGGCGAGCGCAATCGTCAGCACGATGGCGAGCAGAGTTCTTTTCCACCACGCGCGCGTCTCCTTCACATCGTACGCGACGTTCAACCCTTCGATGATCGCACCCATGCCCGAGGAGGCGAACCACAGTGATGTCAACAGACCGAACGACAATTTGCCGCCACTGCTTTTTTGACTAATCTCGTCAACCGTCGTATTGATGAGGTCAGAAGCGGAGACAGGCACAATCGCTCTCAGGTACGTGAGCAGATTGTGACGTAACTCCGTTCCCGCATCGGCGAAGGAACCCAGGAGAGCGATGAGGAAAAGCAACAGCGGAAAGAGCGCTAGCAGGAAGTAGAAGGAGAGAATTGCGGCCCGGTTTGGCACGTCGTCCGTGTTGACTTTCCTCCAGAGATGCCTACCGAAAGTCTTCCATCGCCAACCTCGGATTCTCCAACTCCTTGTCAGGAACATCCCACTTCCTGCTGACCGGAATTGCGGATTTCCTCCCCGCGCAGCCCGCGAATCCTTAACCTGGATTCTCCATGGCAATTGGATCGTCATCCTTTCTTATCGGGCGCGAGAAGTTCGTCGGCTCTCAGAACCGATCTGTTCAGCAAGCACTGTTTCGGCAGGCGTCAGCCGGGCGTTCCTCGCAGTTTGCATTCTAGTTTCTTGGTAACCCTCGCCGCATTTGGCAATCTTCTCGCCATTCGCCGATTTGAGATACCAACGCCACAGTCCACCTCTGTCTTAGTAAATCCAGTAAATCATTCCGAGGTCTCCTACATACTGATTTTAGTCAAAACGAAAGCCACCAAAAATCCAAAAACCGTAATGAGTCCAGCGAACTCATGAGCTTCCTCGAAGGCTTCGGGAATCATCGTATCGGACAGCATGGCCAGGATTGCGCCGGCGGCAACTGCAGTGGTGGCGGCAATAACTTCAGGTGAGAAGCGGCTGAAAACTGTATAGCCAACCAGTGCAGCTCCGCCGGAAATTACTGCAATGCTGGTCCATACACCAAAAACATAAGTTGCTGAACGCCCCGCTTTCTTCATCCCTGCCGAACTGGATAATCCTTCGGGCAGATTGGAAAGGAAGATGGCTACCACCGCCACCCAACTAACAGCACCGCCCCAGATCATGCTGACGCCAATCACAATTGACTCTGGTATGCCATCAAGCAGTGCTCCAATCGCAATTGCCGAGCCGCTGCCTCTTTGTCCTTCTTCTGAAGCTTGATGGCCCCCGGACCTTTTCCTGTGCTTGGCACCCCGCCGAGCTAAATACCAGTTCGCGGCCGTGTACATAGAAGCGCCTCCAACAAAGCCAATTGCCGTCGAGTCGAAGCCGCCACGCTTGTATGCCTCATCCATCAGGTCAAACGACAGTGCGGAGATAAGGACCCCGCTACCGAAGGCCATGATGGCCGCGATTAATCGCCGGGGAATTCGCGCGAAGTAACCCAATGCTGCTCCGATGAGCAGCGCCGATCCGGCAACTAATCCCCAGAACCCTGCTTGTAACCAGACCGGAATCCACACAATTAATATCTTACTTCCCGGAACGGGGCTGCTCATTGTCCATGACATACCTCCGTCCCCACCAGGGGCCCAAGCGACGTCAAGAAGGCGAATTTACCGTGAGCGCGAGCATCACGGGCGGGGGATAAAACGTGAGTTCTGCGAGGCAATATAACACCGAATACCCGCTGCCTCGAAGGGCTGAGGTGATGGTTGGGCGACGAGCAGAAATCCAACTCTATTATTACTCTTCTGCTTCAGTTCATCTAGTGAGGTTGTTCTCAGCGTGGAGTTCTCAATTCCGAATGTCAGCCAAAAACCCTTGACTCAACAAGCAAATTCAAATACCGTTCGCCCGTTCAAATCTTGGCATGCCTAACCTTGTACTACCCAGTTGCACATCGCGCTGTAATAGTACCCAGGCTTTTCTATTAAGCCTTTAACCTCCCAAGCTGAAAGGACTCCCATGAAAAATAAACACAAATTACTGCTCTCAATGTTAGTCGCAGTCCTACTGCTCGCTGTATCAGTCTACGGACAGGTCCACAAATTTTTCGCACCGGGCACGGTGTGGGGTGTAAGCATGATCCGAATTCATCCGGGAATGGATCAAGCCTATCTTGAATACCTAGACACGCAACTGAAGAAAGAATCAGATATCTCTATCAAAAACGGCTTCATGAAATCCTACAAAATTTTACGCAGCCAGGATGATGACGCTGGTTGGAATATGCTGATCCTTCGTGAATACGATAGTTTTGCTGCGCTTGAGAAGAACGAGGAGAAAGCAGATGAAGTCCTTCGGCAGGCAACAGGAATAGACGACCAAAAAGGTATGCAAGGTTATATCGATCGCTCGAAAATTCGAGATGTCATGGGCACGAAGTTCATGCGCGAACTGATCCTTAAATAAACGAACGAAGTCCGCGCGCGCAGAGCGACAGGAAAAGGAGGAAATAATGATCGCGATAATTGGTTGGATTATCTTCGGTTTGATCGCAGGGTTGATCGCTAAGGCAATCATGCCGGGGCGAGATCCCGGTGGAGCCATTATTACGATACTAATCGGTATCGCTGGCTCTGTCATCGGTGGTTTTCTTGGTCAAGCTTTGTTTGGCTATGGCCGCAATGTCAATGACAGTAGCGACCTGAGCCGGCCTGGCTTTCTGATGAGCCTGGTGCTGTCCGTGATTGGAGCAATCGTGCTGCTGGGTCTTTACAGGCTACTCAAAGGGCGCCCAAACCGAGTTTAGTTCCACGGTAAGTGGACGCTCGAAGGATTTCAACGCTTAACCCAAGCCGGGACTTAGCTCTTTTCTGAACGCAACGCCCAAAAACCGAAAGGCCAGCTCTTGGACTGGCCTCTCAAGGTTGGGCAGAAGCATTCAGCTTCCGTTGTGGTAATTCAAGGGCATTCATGTAAGGATCAATTCGCTTCTTTGAATAAAGGTTTTGCAGACCTTTAAGATAAGTTCCTACCAAATACCATGGAGTACCACACAAGCATAAAGATTGGATGTGTGATTGGGGTGCTGTTACGCCGTGGTACCCAGTATGTGTCTGTAGTGGCCACGTTTTTGGCCACACCGGCGTCGCGCCCTGGCATAGGAAAGTCGATAGCACACGAACTGGGCGGCAAGAAAGTCGGACACCCTTCGGGTACCTCATGAGGGCGTGGGTACCTTATGAGGGAAATGAGTGGGCACGAACGTCGACGACACTCGACAAGAAATCTCTCTCCGTAAAATACGGTCATGCGCCACGTATGATGTAAGTGCTGATCCGACTTCAATGGACCAAGGGTGGGTAACACCGCCTAACACCAGCAAAGTCGACATCGGAACGTCAAGAACGTCTACGACCCTCGACAAAAAATCTCTCGCCGCAAAATACGGACAACTGGCTTCTGGCAAAGCGCCAATGGACCATCAGGGACCAAGGGTGGGTAGCACCGCCTGAAACCAGGAAAGTCGACATCACATCAACTGAAGCAGAAGATTGCCAGAAGGACGACTTTCTGCTTGTCGAGACATTCACCGCTGCCTCTTATCATCACTAACATTTGCCGGAGCGCCATTCATCTGCCACTTGAGAGAATGATGAAGCCTGCCACAACGGTACTACCCGACAAGGGCGCTGCGCGCTTTTGATGCATATCATTAATCTCTGAATTCCAGAGAGAAACCCTTCGTGTTTGGGAAGTCGGTCTTCCATGAAGGTTTGCGGTTAAGCGCGATATT
>JBBRRL010000196.1:0-5386 GCA_038200775.1 Nitrospirales bacterium | reverse complement strand
CCACACGGGAGTCGACAGTTCCCCGATACGAATGCGAGGGCCCTGCAGATCTTGAAGAATTGAAAGAGGCCGTCCCGTGGCCTCCGTCGCCGACCTGATGGCCTGGATCATGCGACCGTGCTGCTCATGCGTGCCGTGTGAAAAGTTGAGGCGGGCAACATCGATGCCGGCTGCTATCAGTTGTTGGAGGACGGCCGGCGAGCTAGAAGCCGGTCCCATTGTGGCGACAATCTTGACGCGACGCATGGGCGATTGTACCAGAAATGCTGTTCCTTGACCTCAATAACCACGCATGTTAGAGTCGGCCCCCCACTTAATGAAGACCACTGCCTCCAAGAAACTTTTTGAAGCCGCTCAACGTCTGATGCCAGGCGGCGTGAATAGCCCGGTACGGGCGTTCAAGGCGGTTGGAACGACCCCGCATTTCATCACTCGCGCCAAAGGAGCGCGCATCTACGACGCCGACGGCAATGCGTTCATCGATTACGTGATGTCCTGGGGGCCCATGATCCTGGGTCATGCTCCCGCTCCCGTCATCAAGGCGATTGCGCGTGCGGCTGCTCGCGGTACGAGCTTCGGTGCCCCGACGGCGCTGGAGGTGACGCTGGCGCAAATGATCGTCGAGGCCGTGCCGTCGATGGAGCGGGTGCGCCTGGTGAATTCAGGGACCGAAGCGGTGATGACCGCCATTCGCCTGGCGCGGGCCTATACAGGCCGTACTGCAATTCTAAAGTTCGAAGGCTGCTACCATGGCCATGCCGATTCCCTGCTCGTCAAGGCCGGCTCCGGCGTGGCCACCCTGGGCATGCCGGACAGCCCGGGCGTACCGGCAGACCTGGCGCAACATACTCTGACATCCCCTTATAACGATATCGCCGGGGTCGAACGGATCTTGGAGATGTATTCCGGTAAGCTTGCCTGCGTGATCGTGGAACCTGTCGCAGGCAACATGGGGGTGATCCCGCCTCACGGGTCATTTCTCGAGCGACTGCGGGATCTGACTCGTCATTATGGGATCGTGCTGATCTTCGATGAGGTCATCACCGGGTTTCGGCTGGGCTACGGTGGGGCTCAGCTGCGATATGGCGTGACGCCGGACCTGACGTGCCTGGGGAAGATTATTGGCGGCGGGCTACCGGTAGGAGCGTACGGAGGATCCCATCAGATCATGAAGCTGATCTCCCCGGAAGGGCCCGTCTATCAGGCTGGGACCCTGTCGGGCAATCCGCTGGCGGTCACAGCTGGCATCGAGACATTAAAGCTGTTGAAAAAGCCGGGCCTCTACCGACAACTGGAGGAGCGGGCGCGCCTGTTATCCGACGGCTTGCTGGCGGTTGCCAATGAATTGGGGATTGGCGTGACTCTGAATCGGGTCGGCTCGATGATGACATTGTTTTTCACCCCTGGGCCTGTCACCGACTACGCATCCGCGAAGAAATCCGATACCGCTGCGTACGCACGAGTTTTTCGAGCCATGCTGGAAGAGGGGATTTATCTCGCGCCTTCACAGTTTGAGGCGCTGTTTCTCTCGTCGGAACACACGGGCAGAGATATCACCAAGACGGTGAAGGCCGCGCGTACGGCCTTCAGGAAGCTTAAAGACTAAGCCCCTTCAGTGGCCTTATTCGTCGTCATCGTCCTCTTCGCGCGCCATAGCCGCCTGCTGCTCCATGGCGTTGTGAAGCAATGCCCGGATGAACATCGACACCACCGATCCCATGGCTAGCGTGCCGCCTGGAGGCACGGCGATCTTCCCCTCTTTGACCATCTTCTCAAGCCATTCTTTTTGATCACGGCTGATCTGAACCTTGATGTCCACCAATTCTTCTTTACCGCCGAATACATCCATGTCTGACTCCCGGGTAATTGGCCGTCAATTGAAACGAGTAAATCTTTATTTTTTCTTTGCGGGCGGCTCCTTGAAAAGTAGCATGAGAAGTATCACGAACCCCACTGCAACACCCGCGATGGCAAGCCACGTCCCGATATTCGGCATCAAATTAAGCGATGGTCATAGCGATAGGAGCGGGAACTTGGGTAATGATGAGTCTGTGATGCCGGTGACCTTGAGGATCATTGCGAGCAGTTGATGATACCGTTCTGATGTGGCGGACTCGAAACCATGCCCGAGAGGGGAGCGATGCGCGGCGTCGAGCAATGGTTTCATTTGTGGCCACTGCGCCAGATAGTTCTGTCCGATTTGATCTCCCAGGGCGGCGAGCGCGCGAAACTGCATCACCATAGGCAGCTTGTATTTACCATCTACGTCATCCAGGCAAGACAGCTTGCAAGCCTCTTGCAGCGCTGTTGGAAGTTGATCCGGCTGCACGTCGTTGGTCTTGATTTTGTGCGTGAACAACTGCACTTGCGCGAAACCTTCAAGCGCGCGCAGTGCGGTCGCCACCGCAGCATCGTATGCGTGATCCTGTTCTCCGCGGCGCCTGGCATTTGCCAAGAGATCCAGCGGCAGCGCCGACTTGATCTCGGCCGGATCCATGACCAGTTTTTCCAAAAAACCCAGATTCTGCTTGAAATGCGGCACGAGGTTCTTGAGAGCTGGAGGCCCGCCAAAGACCGAGGCCATATCAAGAGCCTTCACAGCGGTCTTGAGTGATTCCCACGCGGCTTTATACTGAAAGCGGTCCCAACACCCATAGGCGACAGCCAGATCGGCGAAGGCGTGGTACAACGGCTTTTGCCCGCCGCTCACACGGGCTTCGATATGCCGGAAGGCGTCGGCGGCGCCCTGGAAGGCGCCGCGATTGAAAAGGTCAGCTGCCTGACGGCGAGCGCTCAGCGCGGCTTCGGCCCATGGATTATCCTGTTGCCAGGTATGTGCAGTACCGTTGACGATCACCAACTCCTCGACCGGGCCATCCCCCGCGAGCAACGCCGGTTTCAAAGAGAGAAACTGAGAGGAGTGCTGCAGTGTCGCCAGCGCTACGGCGGCTGCCATCGCAGCGGTGGCCCCGCCCAGATCGACAGTCAACTCGCCAGGGCTAAGACCCCACACCTTCAGGAGCTCAGTTAGAGGCTGATTGAGAGCCTTGTACGAGGCGCCGAACCCGTGAGGATCGGGCGTGATCACCCAGTCCCACTTTTTCGGAAGCTTCAAGAGGTTCGGTTGAACGGAGGTGTCGATTTTGGGTCTCACCGATTCAGGGATGAAAAAGCATAAATGCTCGGGCGACATACGATTGATTGTCGCCACGCATGCAGACGGGTCCCCATGGAGTGCGATGAGTAGGGCCTTTGTCGTAATCTCAGTCGCCACGGCACGACTATAGCATTCGCAGGCTCAGAGCGGCAACCAAGGCTCACCCCAAATTTTCACCAAAGACGTGTCTCGCCGGGGCTCATCACCCAGACGCGACTTGGGTCTAATCCAAGGCGATGGGTTTCTGCTTCCAACCGCTTCGGCGGATCGTCGAGCGGTTCGTCGGCAAGGTCGAATGTACCCCAGTGCATTGCCAGAAACCGCTCCGCTTGGATGTCGGAGAAAATTTGAAGCGCTTGTTCGGGGGTACTGTGGACGAACTTCATCATGTAAGGCGGGAGATAGGCCCCAATTGGAATCGCGGCAAGATCGAAGGTCCCCAGCCGCCGCCCGATTTCCTTGAACAGTTCCGGATAGTAGCCGATATCACCGGCAAAGAAAACGTGACTGTGGTTTCCCTGCACGCTCCATCCCGACCATAGCCGTCGGTTGCGATCCCAAAGCGTCCGGCCTGAGAAATGCTGGACCGGCGTACAGGTCACGACACAGTCCTGTACCTTTCGGCTGTCCCACCAATCGAGTTCCTCGACATTGCGTATCCCCACGTCTTCGAGCCATTCTTTGAGACCTAACGGTACGAGGAACTGCGGCTGATGCCTTTCTTCGAGTCGACGGACTGTCTGAAGGTCGAGATGATCGTAATGATCGTGGGAGATCAGGATGAGATGAATGGGAGGCAGGTCGCCGAAGCGCAGCCCAGGTGGGACCAGGCGCTTGGGTCCGGCGAAAGCGACCGGACTCGCGCGATCAGACCAATGAGGATCTGTAAGGATATTGAGACCGTCTAGCTGAATGAGCAGCGAGGCATGACCAATCCATGTCACTGTCGGCGTAGTCTCATTTGAGCGCAAGAGTGCTCCATCATTCTCTATCGCAATCAGGGGACTTGTTCGCGGGTGAAGTATGGTGGAGGAGATCCTGGATGCAATGAACCTGATGCGCTGCCACTCGCTGGGTTCAGCGAAGGCAGGGTTGATGTTCCTGAATCTGTCATTCGCCCTACGACTGCGCGTTTCCACACTTCCATTGTAATGGATCTAAAGAAAAGGAGAGAGAGCGAGCAGCAAGTCGGCAACTGCTACTATCTGGCCTGCCGGGTCTCAACAGCTACGCTGACACGCCCGATGCGCACCGGCGTTTCAACTTTAGGGCGGGACGGTTTGCCATTGATTAGGACACCAGAAGGCACGAGGGTGACTTGAACGTTCTCTTCATTGGCGCCTGCTTTGAGCCACGCCTCGACGGCCTGGTTAATCGGAAAGGCAAAATGTGCAGGTTTGAATTCTTGATGCATCATGCTACGGATGCCAAGGGCGAACAGTGCGATGTTTCCGACGTAATATTGACTCTGTGCATCCGGTTCAGTGTTAGGGGGGAGTCCCACGTAAACTTCCCACACGGCGCCGGGCTGGCTATCCGCCTCGACGTCATTTAGTTCAAGGAAAAGCGTCTGCGCCTTGCTTTTAACGGAGCCGACCAGATCACGAAGCTTTGTGATGTTGAGTGGGAAAGACACAGGGTCGGCCCCGATCTCAATCGCTGGGGCCTGAACTAGGAGCAGGGTCTCGCGTTTGAATTCCACCTTGACTGCCCTCGTGGAGCCCGCGCAGTCTTGGCTGACTTGCTTCGGCTCCGCTTGATAAGTGTAACCGAGTTGTTGAGAGGCCCGAAGAACATCACAACCGGTCATCTGCACTCTCTTGCCGTTCTCGTCAAAGAATGTGTATTTGGTATCTTTCCATGTGGCGTCGGTCACAGGATCAGTCCGGCCGGTCTGCGCGAGCCAAAGGTTCCAGAGCCGATCCATATTGCAATGGTGGAGGAAGAAAATAGGATCTTGCGCCGCAGTCGGCACAGATCCCATGAGGCCTCCGATATCCGCGTGTACGACGTTGTGCGGCGTGACTTCAATCGAGGCGCTTGCCGAGGTGAAGTTCACGAGTGCAAAGGCGCTACTGAAATTGACATGAGAAGTTGGTAGAGAACCGGTTCCATCGTTCATTGCCGGGTTACGGTTTATGGTATAAAGCTCGGTCCCTGGGTTGCGGAACATGGCGGGGAGTTGTCGTTGTGCTGGTGCGCTCCAGTCCCAATACGGCAGGGCCCACT
>JBBRRL010000195.1:0-5392 GCA_038200775.1 Nitrospirales bacterium | reverse complement strand
CTGTGTGGGTCTGTCCATAATTCCATGTTAGGAAAGAAACCAATGAACATTTCTATGCGTCTTAGTATTTTTGTTTTCGCGGTTTTTGTTTGTTATTCAAATGTAAATGCTGCGGGGCAAAGGGCAGAACAACTCCTGAGGGATTGTGAGTCTGATCCATCTGGATGTTGTCTAGGTTACATAAGTGGATTATCGACGGTCGTCAACAAGTGATTATGGTATCAAGCAATGGCAGGCGTGTATTTCTGTAGACGCTAGCTGCATGTGGCTTGCTGTTACTAACGTTTAAATGAGGCGTGTATTAATTGGGCAATGCCAGGGAAAGGGAATTATTGTGTCACGTCAAACACGAATAACGAAAATCCCATAAACAAACTCGCCCACCAACCAAAGGCAAATACCTTCACGGCGGCATTGGGCATGGGCGATAGGATGTGATCTCCAATCCAATGGTGGTTGCGTCGTGGGATTTTACGTAACAGGATCATTGGCCTAGGGTAGCAATCAAAGGGAAAACGATACAAGCGTACCTTTGGATACAAACTAGGCCGTTAGATGTAGGTACAAATTTGGGCGCGTCTTCAAAACCGCTATATCTTAATGGGTTACGTCACCATTGCCAGGGGTTACATTTTACATTCTTATCAAGTGCTATAGCAAACCCAGCGTATCCTCGCACTCCATAGTTAATGAGCACCGCCCGAGATTGTGAATTGTGGGAAGTCATCGCAGACAGGACCGTGAAGATTGCAAAACTGGCGGCCGACCGGGTACGATGTCCGGCATGAGCGATCCTGTCAGCTCCTCGCAACCTGCAAACCATCTCATCCACGAGACAAGTCCCTATCTCAAGCAGCACGCCTACAACCCCGTCGAGTGGTACCCGTGGGGACAGGAAGCGCTCGCTCGCGCCAAATCCGAGAACAAGCCCATTCTCTTATCGATCGGGTATTCCGCTTGCCACTGGTGCCATGTCATGGAACGCGAGTCGTTCGAAAATCACGATATCGCCAATCTGATGAATCAGCATTTCATCAATATCAAGGTTGATCGCGAAGAACGCCCCGACCTGGACGATATTTATCAGAAATCTGCGCAGGCTTTTATACGCCGCGGCGGGGGCTGGCCCTTGACGATCTTTCTCACGCCCGATCAGGAGCCGTTCTGGGGCGGGACTTACTTTCCTCCCGTTTCTCGCCACGGCATGCCGGGATTCACCGAAGTCCTGCTCGGAGTCTCCGAGGCCTATCATAAAGAACCTGGTCAGGTGCGCGAGAACATCCAGAAGGTGAGAACAGGCCTGCGCCGGATCAGTTCCCCGCAGCCGTCAGATGCATCCTTAAGTGAGGAGCTGTTAGACAACGCCGTGCGCGATCTGAGCACATTCTATGAGCCCATCAATGGCGGCTTTGGTGATGCGCCCAAGTTCCCCACGTCGCCGCCGATTCACCTCCTGCTTCGCCAATTCAGCCGCACGAAAGACCAAAAGATGCTCGATATGTCGCTCCATTCCCTTTGGAAGATAGCGGCCGGAGGCATCTACGATCATCTCGGAGGGGGCTTTCATCGTTATTCCACCGACGCTCAGTGGCTCGTGCCGCACTTCGAAAAAATGCTGTACGACAACGCGCAACTCGTGCGCCTGTATTTGGACGCATGGCGCGTAAGCCGCGAGCCACGTTTTCGCCAGGTTGTGGAGGAGACGCTGGTGTATCTCCAACGCGAAATGATCCATCCGGATGGCGGCTTCTACACAGCCCAGGACGCCGACAGCGAAGGCCATGAGGGCAAGTACTTTGTCTGGACACCCGCAGAGGTCAAGGCCATCCTTGGTCCCCAGATAGGAGATATCTTCTGTCGGGTCTATGACGTTACTGATCAGGGAAACTTTGAGGGCAAGAATATTCCCAACCTGATCCAGCGCAATGGCCGAATCGAGGTCAATGACGTTCCAGACGTTGAACAACAGATGGTTGCTGCGAGGCAAACGCTTCTGAACGCCCGCGAGCAACGTATTAAACCCTTGCGCGACGATAAGATTCTGACCAGCTGGAACGGCTTGATGATCTCCGGAGTCCTCGACGCCTTTCAAGCGTTCGGGAATCCCGAGTATCTGGCCATGGCAGAAAAAGCGCTAGCGTTTCTCCTGGCGAGCGCCTACAAGAACGGCCGCCTTTTCAGGACCGTCACAGACGGACAGGGACGCTTGAACGGCTACCTGGACGATTACGCCTTCCTGACCGCCGCGCTCATCGATGCCTTCGAGGCAACGTCTCGACCGGAATATCTAGAGAAGGCCCGTGAACTCACGGCCGTGCTGCTCGAGCAGTTCTGGGATCCTCAAGCAGGTGGATGCTTCTTTACGGGGCGCGACCACGAGACCTTGATCCAGCGAATGAAAAGCGGCGAGGATTCCGCAATTCCCTCGGGAAACGCCGTGACGTCAATGAACTTTCTACGACTGTTCTCATACACTGGTGAGCAGATTTATCTTGATCGGGCCGAGCAGACGTTTCGGCTATTTCATGAGCAGATGAGCCGGAACCCTTATGGCACGTCATCTCTCTTGTGCGTTTTGGACTTTTATCTCTCAAAGCCCAAGGACATCGTCTTAGTCGGCTCACGCAGTGATCCAGGGATGGCCAGTCTGCTGAGCAGGATTCATGGCCGATACCTGCCGAATAAGACGATCGTGGTGGTCAACGCAGATACCACGGACGGATCGGTCGGAGTGCCGGCTGCTGCGAAAGGCAAAACCGCAATTGATGGCAAACCGACCGCTTACCTCTGCCACAACTTTACGTGCTCCCAACCGGTTACGGATTGGGAGAGCCTTGAGAAGCTACTGTAGGCGTCTCCGCCGTAAAAAACGTTGCTTGAGACCCCACCCTTAATGCGACGATCCATGCGGCGATATCGATACCGCCGCCGAGTAGAGGGCGAACTCGAAACAATGTTGGCGTCGCAATGACCAGGACGATTCTATTGATCGTGATGATCCTCTGCATCCCCAGCGGTTTTGCCTGGGGGACCCTCACAGCCGATCAGACGGCCGTTCTCGCCAATCGCAATAGCCCTGACAGTCTTGCCATCGCACAGCACTATGCGGAACGCCGAGGGTTGAAATCAGACCATATCATCGTTCTGGATCTGGGGACTGACGAGACCATCGGGCGCGGGCATTACGAACAGAATCTTATTAAACCGCTCCGTCAGGCACTTGAGACCCGCAACCTAGCCTCTCGCATCAGGTGTCTGGTCACGACGTATGGCATCCCGCTCGTGGTAGTGGCGCCTCAACCCACCGACGATGAACGACGGTCGGCCAAGGACGCGGCCCAGCGGCAGGAGAAGGCCCTTGCTCAGCTCCAGCTCATCGAAGGATCGGTGAAGCGCATCGGCGTCGGTGAATCTCCGCGAGTGCCGCCAGCTCCCGCAACGATGGGTGTTCCACCAGAGACGCAAAAGGGCTCAGCTGCGCTTGTGCAGAGGGTTGCCGGCGACATCCGTGAGGCCGTCACGCGGATGGGAGCTATGCAGGACCGCCAGAAGGCCGAGAAACTACGCGAGGAGCTCGTGCCTCTTATCCGACAATTCGGGGGGCACCATGCCCTTCTTCAGGAGTTTTATTCAATCGGCTCGGCGAACCAACCCCAGGAACGCCCTCGGGTCGAACAATCTCGCCAGCAGATCGCGACGGCTGAAAACCTAATCAAGGTTTTAAGTTCGGCACCCTCGGACCTTCACAGGCAAAGCGCCTATCGATTGGCACAGCAGGTTTTCGGCGTGCGCGGTGTCCTCACTCTGGCCCAGGAAGAATCTGAAAGACTCTCCTATGAGAATGGAAATGCCAGCCTTGATAGTGAGCTTAGTCTCCTCTGGTGGGACCGGAGTGATTATCAAGTCTCAGGCCGTATGCCAAACCCGCTCTTTCAAAACCAGACAAGAACACATGCCTCCAGACTGGTAGTAATGGTCGCCCGGCTGGATGCTCCAACTCCAGAATTGGCGCGGCGCCTGGTGGACCAGGCTATGACGGCAGAACAACACGGGCTTGCTGGTAAATTTTACGTGGATGCCCAAGGCCTGAAGCCGAATGCAGGAAGCTATGGATTCTACGATCAAAGCCTACGAGATTTAGCCGCTCTCGTCCGCCGGACAACTTCTTATGAGGTTCGACTCGACGACACGCCGCAGCGCTTCAGCCAGCCAGGCCAGGCTCCGGATGTCGCGCTCTATATAGGCTGGTACCGACTGCGCTATTATGAGGATGCCTTTTCCTTTAATCCCGGCGCCATCGGTTACCACATAGCCTCCGGTGAAGCCGTCAGCCTCCATGAGCCAACTGAACTAGGATGGTGCAAGAATGCTTTACAGCACGGGATCACCGCGACCTTGGGTTCGATTGGGGAACCATACCTCGACTCTTTTCCGGCACCCAAAGATTTCGTCGGATTGCTTCTTACGGGTCGTTATTCGCTCGTAGAAGCGTATTACCTGACGAGCAGATATGTGAGCTGGCGCATGGTGCTAGTAGGAGATCCCTTATATAGCCCCTGGAGGGGGAAAGGCTATACGATGGCAGAGGTGCATCCCTTGCCAATTCCACCGAGCGATCTTACCTCCCCTGATCCTGTGAAGGCACGAGAGCAATATCGTACGCTACTGCAGAACGCGCCCGCCCAAGCGGACCGCCTCATGGAACAAATGGAGGTCAAGGGCGGGCAACCTTAGGGTAAAGGGATGCGTCTTGGCGCATCCCAGGGCTGGGCGGGTGCCATGGGAAAAGCGGCCGTACTCGGCGGCCGCGGGGCGGGCGGATGCCATGGGTAAAGAAGGTAGGCATTTGCCACGATGATCAACAACGAAATTCTATAAGGACGTGACAGATGGCAACACTCGATGACCTGCTCAAGATCAACGGCGTCATTGCCGCGGGAGAATTTACCTCCGACGGCAAGCTTGTGGATTTCAAGACCAAGACCGACATGTCAAAAGACTTGGGGGTCTTGACCGCGCAGTTCTGTTCAACCGTGACAATGTTATTCAACACGCTGGCCGCCGCCCATTCGAAGCTAAGCGGGATGAACTGGCTGCCTCAGCATGGATGGATGTACGCCGGAGGAGAGTGGACCGTGGCCATCGGTGGAAACCGTGGGGTGTTTATCGAGACCGCGAAGGCTGATTTCAATCAGCTCTTCAAGGTTCTTGTCGCTAAATAACCAGTTACCTTAATCCTAGTACATCTTGCATGTCGTAAAGACCAGCAGGTTGCTTGACGATCCATTCCGCAGCCCGCAGCGCCCCCAGTGCAAAAGTATCGCGACTTGAAGCGCGGTGCGTGACCTCAAGGCGCTCACCCATACCGCCAAACAGAACCGTGTGGTCGCCT
>JBBRRL010000194.1:0-5392 GCA_038200775.1 Nitrospirales bacterium | reverse complement strand
GTGCCGATCCGGGACATGCGGACGATCCTTGAAACTGTGGCTGACTATGCGGCCGCGACCAAAGATACCGATATCCTGACCGAGCACGTCCGGCAGGCGCTTGCCCGGACAATTACACACCAACATCTCGGGGGCGATGGGGCACTCAGCGTGATCAGCCTGGATCCGACGCTCGATCGGCAGCTCTCCGAGGCCATACAGACTCACGGTCAAGGTTCGTATCTCTCGATCGCACCCGGGCTCGCTCAGCGGGTGCAGGGAGCCATTAAACAGGCGGCCGAGCGCGCGATCGGACGCGGGGTGCAGCCTGTGCTCCTGTGCTCGCCGCCATTGCGTCCGTACCTGCGGCGTTTGATCGAGCGGGGGCTCTCTTCGCTTCCCGTGCTGTCACTTAATGAGGTGGAGGGACAGGTGCGTTTACAGTCCCTCGAGATGGTGAAGGTGACCGATGCAAATTAAGACGTTTCGCGCACTAGACATGAGAGAAGCTTTACGCGCTGTGAAAGAAGAGCTCGGCCCTGCCGCTGTGATTCTTTCAACACAGGAGGTGAGGAGCGCCAGCGGCGCCTTTGGACTCTTTAGCCGAACGCTGGTGGAGGTGACTGCAGCAGTCGATCGGGAAGAGGAGGATTTATCTGGAAGGGAACCTACGGAAGAGGGCGGCCGTCCTGGCGGCCGCGGGGTGGGCGGGTGGAATGAAGAAGGCGGCCGTCCTGGCGGCCGTGGGCAAAAGCCGCGTGCATCGACAGAAGCGATTCTGTCACATGGAAGTCTCGTACGTGGCTGGGAGAATCTCCAGAAGGGTCGACAGAAGCCCGAACGTTTAGGTTCATCCTTCCATGAGCATATGCAGGGCGCCGATGGGGTTGAGGCCATCCGGGAAGACCTTGCGCAGATCAGGGAAGAGCTGAAGGATCTTCGGCGTTTGTCTGTGCCGGGAGCCGGCGATCACGAAGGCTGGACGGCTTTTGAAGAAGATCTGCGGGGCGTCCGACGGCTCGTCGGGACCCTGGTAAAAAACGATCGGGATCTTTTTGTTGAGCAGCTGCCCGCGCCACTCAAAGCCGCCTATGGTTGGCTGCTCGATACTGGCTTGTCCATGGATGTGGTTTTCACCGTGATTCATCAGTTACAAGCCGACCTGCCGCTTGATGACCAGCAATTACCCGACAGGTTGCGGGGGGCTCTCCTCACTCTCATCGCCAGTGAGGTAAACATCTTTGGCCCGTTATTGGAAGAGGATGGAACATCGAAGGCAGTCATGCTCGTAGGACCTAGCGGGGTAGGCAAGACAACGACCATTGCGAAACTCGCCGCCCTCTACGCGCTCCAGCAGAAACGCAAGGTCGCGTTGATAACCTTGGATACCTATCGTGTCGCGGCGGTCGAGCAGTTACGGGTCTACGGCACGATCCTTGGCCTTTCCGTCGATGTGGCCCTGACCTGTGAAGACCTGGCCGGACTGCTTCGAATGCGCAGGTCTGCGGATCTGATCCTGATTGATACAGCGGGACGAAGTCCTCTGGATCAAGCCGCAATGCGCGAACTCAAAAAACTCGTCGGACCCAATCGCCAGGTCGAGGCCCATCTACTGCTGTCAGCGGCCACTCGTGAAGCGGATCTGAGCGTCATCTTAGACCGTTTCATGACACTGCCGGTGAAAAGCTTGATCTTCTCCAAGCTTGACGAAACGACGCAATTCGGAAGCCTCTTTAACGTGCTTCAACGGACCGGTCTGCCCCTCTCCTACCTCAGCACAGGGCAGCGGGTGCCGGAGGATCTTGAAGTCGCAACTCCCAAGCGTTTGGCCGAGGTGCTGTTGGACGGGATTGCGGCAGTCAAGAAAGTCCACCAGAGAGACCAAGCTACCTCCCGGCACACGCCGAATGCTCCTGTAGAAACAATGAAACACATCCCGCTGATCGCCGAAGACCCGGCATCCAAAAGAAATCTTCTAGGGACTCTTGGGTGGGCGCTTGGCCGGCGCTCCGGAACAAAAAAAAGCGCTGAGTAAAGAGGAGAGCGAATGGATCAGACAACAACCTTACGAGAAGCCGTGGCCACGAAAGTACCAGGCCGTTCCATCCGCGTCGTGGCCGTCACAAGCGGGAAGGGAGGGGTTGGGAAAACCAACGTCACCGCAAATCTGGCTGTGGCGCTCGCGCATCTCGGGCGGCGGGTGATGGTGCTGGATGCCGACCTCGGCCTGGGCAATCTCGACGTCCTCCTGGGACTGACACCCCGGTACAGCCTTGCAGACGTGCTGACCGGACAGCGGCGTCTTCGCGACGTGCTGGTTTCTGGTCCCGGTGGAATTACTGTCCTTCCGGCCGGCTCCGGGTTCCAGGATCTGACCGCCTTGACCGATGCCCAGATGCGCGAACTGCAGTCGGAGATGGACGAACTGCAGGAACAGACAGACGTGCTGTTGATCGACACGGGCGCAGGGATCGGCCGCAACGTCACGTCTTTCGCCACCATGGCGCAGGACATCATTGTCGTGGTAGCGCCCGAACCGACCTCTCTCACCGATGCGTATGCGCTCATGAAAGTTCTGTCTACGCAACACAGCGAACGCCGATTCCGTTTGCTTGTGAGCATGACCCGGACCCCGACCGATGGGCGGGATGTTTATCGGAAGCTCAGTCTCGTCGCCGAGCGTTTTCTTCACATCTCAATCGATTTTCTTGGAAGTATTCCCTACGACCCTCGCTTAGTCGAAGCCGTGTGCCAGCAACGGCCCTTGGTCGAATTGTACCCCCAGTCAAAGGCCGCCCAGGCATTTCTGGGCCTTGCGCACGATGTCGCCGATTGGCCTCTTCCGGAGAGTCCCAAAGGCGGTCTGCAGTTTTTCTGGAAAAGTCTATTGAGGAAGGACCAGCAAACATGATGATCGTCGGAAACACTGCCAAATCACCGGCGGCCCGGCAGGCCTATGAGGACCGCAGAGAGGCGCTGATCAAAGAATTCGCGCCCACCATTAAATATCTCGCCTCACGGCTCGCGGTGCGGCTTCCATCGTATCTCGATGCCGAGGACCTCTTCAGTGTCGGCTTGGTCGGATTGCTGAATGCATTCGACCGGTACGATCCAACCCGCGAGGCGAAATTCAAAACGTATGCCGAGTATCGAATCCGCGGGGCGATGCTCGACGAAATCCGATCCATGGATTGGATCCCTCGCTCAGTGCGCGACCGGATCACGTTGCTCCAGCGTACCTGTGATGGGCTTCAGAAGCAGCATGGCCGGCCGCCGACAGAAGAGGAAATCGGAGAAGCGATGGGCCTCAGCCAGGAACAGTTCACCGATTTCGTGGTTCGCTCGCAGGGGGCGTTTGTTCTGAGTCTTGACGATCTCCAGAGCCAGGAGCCGGAGCCACGGACATTGCTCCAGTGCATGGGCGATCCCTCCGCGAAGGATCCGCTGGCCGAATTGGTCAGCGAGTCCAAGCGCAAACAACTGGCAGACGTCATAGAAGGGCTTCCCCATAAGGAGCGGATGGTCCTGACGCTGTACTACTATGAAGAGCTCACCATGAAAGAAATCGGCAAAGCGCTGTCGGTCACGGAATCGCGGGTGTCCCAACTGCACAGCCAGGCATTAATTCGCTTGAAGGGGTCCTTGAAGATGGACGTGTGAAACCCACGGGATCTTTTGTGAGATGGAAATCAATCCGATGGCGAGTATCCGGACGGTCCTAGCGGCCTGCATCTTTGTCATCCTGGTGGGCGCCCTGGTCCTACTGGGATGGACGTTTGACCTTGCGATGTTGACCGGCAACATCTCGGGGCAAGTGGCGATGAATCCTCTCAGCGCACTGCTCTTCGTTGTAACCGGCATGGCTCTGTTTTTCCTTCGTGATCGTGACGTGTCGCAACGTAACCGCACAATTGCAAATTTTCTGGCTTCCCTGCTTGTTGTTTTTGGCACTATTCGTCTTGGAGGCTACCTCGCAGGGTGGGACGTCAAAGTCGACCAGGTGCTGTTCTGGGAGAAGGTCACAAACGGTCCATCCGGCATCAACCGAATGGCGCCTAATACCGCCCTGAATTTTCTCCTCCTGGGACTGGCCTTGCTTTTGATGGATGTGAAGTGGCGCACTGGCCGTTGGATTTCTTATGTCTTCACGTTGACCGGCCTTGCGGTCACGATCTTGGCTTTGGCCGGATACGCGTACGGTGCGCAATTTCTTTATAAGGTCGGCCCGTTCATTGGAATGGCTCTACTAACGGCCATCACCTTTTCAGCTCTGTTTGCGGGACTGTTAGCATCACGACCTGATCGGGGTGTGTTTGCAATCATCACGAGCGAGGGCCCCGGCGGAGCGATGGCGCGCTTGATGTTTCCTGCCATCCTGGTGATCCCGCTGTTGGGTGGCTTGCGGTTAGCCGGCGAGCGCGCCGGATACTATGACTCTGGGTTTGGTATTTCCCTCTATGTCGTGTCCAGCATGATTATATTCGCGGCGCTGGTGTGGATGAATGCGAGTTCTTTGGAAAAGACCGATGGCGAGCGTCGGCAAGCAGAAGCTGACATTGAGTGTCTTCTCAATTCCGTTGGAGAGGGCATTTACGGTATGGACACACATGGCACGGCGAAATTCGTAAATCCCGCTGCCGCACGGCTGACAGGGTACCTTGTGCGTGAGCTCGTAGGGCAGTCCTTACATGGTCTGTTGCACCACACCAAGCCGGACGGCGCCGCATATCCTGTCATCGATTGCCCAATCTACGCGGCGTTCAATGATGGAATGGTTCATCACTCAGACTCGGAACTCTTTTGGAGAAAAGACGGGACAAGCTTTGCGGTTGAGTATGTGGCGACGCCGATGTGGAATGAAGAGCGCATTGTCGGTGTGGTGGTCACGTTCCGAGACATCACCGAGCGTCGCGCGGTTGAACGCTTGAAAACCGAGTTCGTGTCCGTCGTGAGCCATGAACTGCGTACGCCGTTAACTTCCATTCGCGGCTCCTTGGGATTGCTTGCGGGCGGGTTGCTGGGGGATATGCCGGAAAAAGGCCGCAAAATGCTGGATATTGCCGTTTCAAACACGGATCGCTTGATTCGCCTGATCAACGATATTCTCGATATCGAACGAATGGAATCCGGACACATTGCGATGGAAAAAGAAGTCTGTGATCCAAGTGAGCTGATGGCACAGGCGATCGAGTTGATCAGGCCGATATCCGAAAAAGCCGGCGTCAGACTGAGAATGGAGACGGTATCGTGCAGAATCTGGGCGGACGCGGATCGCATCATACAAGTTATTACCAATCTCGTGAGCAACGCCGTCAAATTTTCGTCCACGGGAGGACTGATTGTCCTCTCAGCCGAGTGTCAAGGCAATCAATGGCTGCTCAAAGTTAAAGACGGAGGACGAGGCATTCCCACT
>JBBRRL010000193.1:0-5403 GCA_038200775.1 Nitrospirales bacterium | reverse complement strand
CACGGATCGTGTGACCGGCCAGGCTCGGGGTTTCGGATTTGTCGAGATGGCGACCTCCGAAGAGGCCCAAAAGGCAATTACCTCACTTAACGGCACCCAAATGGGTGGTCGCACGATTACCGTTAATGAAGCCCGTCCTCAGGAGAAGAGAACTGGCGGCGGCGGTGGAATGAATGACCGGGGCGGCAGCGGCGCGCGCTGGTAGTTTTGTGCTAGAATAAGGATGTCGGGCGGGGAGATTTTCCCTGCCCGGCATTCACCCGTCGACAAAGGGGGCATCGGATTCCCAGACCAGGAAAAGCCACGCTCGCGAAGCGCGATCGCGAACGGGCCAAGCAAGCGAAGCAGAAAGAAAAAGAGGAACGGCGCTCGCAACGCAAGGCTGAGAAAGCGGCGGTTCCTCCTCCGACCAGAAGGGACGGGGAAGATCCGGATCTGGCCGGTATGGTTCCAGGACCCCAACCTCCTCTGTTCTAAACTCCTTACTGCTCCCAACTGCTAACCACGCAACCTGCAAAGGCCTTCGACGGCTTTGTCAAAAAGCTGTCGCGCATTGTTATAACATCGGCAAGTTATCGCCGCGTACATATGGGTGTATTCACCTAAGCCTTTGGCTCTGCTGTTGTTATGAGGCTCGGCACCTCTGGCACATCCATTGCTTTTATAGTCTCAGAAGGCGGGGGCCGGTTTCGGAGACGAACCGTAGGGAATCTATGAGTCGAGATGAAGGCAATCCCCAAATGGATCAATTGAAGCAGTATGCAGTTGATATGGGCGTTGTCATAAGACTGGATCCTCACATGTCCGGATTTCTGATTCTCATTGATGACGAGGCCGCGCAGAGCTTTGACCAGATGATCGCCCAATACATCGAACATGTGATGGGCTTAAAACTTTGTGAAAATATCGAAGCCACTCTTTCGGGATGGCGTCAGCTGGGCCTTATAGTCAATGGACCGACGACAATGAACCATCAAGAAGTCTTTGGAGAATTGACGTGGCGACCGGAAAGCGCCCGGCAAAATATCTGATGGTAATAGACGGCATATTTTTCAGGAGGGAGTTCTTTCTAATCGGCTCCGTCGTATTAATCGCGGGCCTTTTTTCAGCTTGCACTCCTGACTATGTGTATATCCGGAATGGTCAGTCGGAAGGTACGGTACGGCAGGACTATGTCAACTGTACTGAACAGCAGTTCAAGGTTTCAGGTAGTACGAGCGAATGCATGGAGAACAAAGGCTATCAAGCAATGATAATTGAAAGGCCTTTTCCCGAATCTCCCCCTTCCTTGTCTAGTTCGCCTCAGGTCTTGCGCTAGAGATCGTCCTCCCACTCGCTATCCTCAAGGTTTGAACGTTTCCTGGGGTTGCCCGGGTAAATGTCTCTTGAGAAAAATTATCAACCCCTGTTAGGAATCTATTTCAATTCATAAACGATTCGGAGAACACCAGCATGATAGAATTAATACTGGCTGCGCTCTTGGTGGCCCAGAGGCCAGAGACCGGGCCTGAATGCTTCGTGAGCGGAGAAGTGTCCTCGCAACGGCAGGAGGTCAAGGCCCTTCTCGCACCCACGAACTGCCCAATCGAGATTCATCAGGACGGCCGACTCATCACCATGACATCACCAAAGTGGGTAGTGCAGGTGCTCATCCCTGAAGATATCGACACACAGGAATTTGTCTACCAATGGGGGCAAGCAGAGGCAAAGATTGGAGCTCACACCGTCGTCGTCAGTTACAAACCTGCGGGAGGTTAATTACAGTTTCCCAACCAGGCCCAGGCTTGGAGTCAGGGTTTTATCCCCTGGAGCCCAACTAGCAGGACATACTTCCCCCTGGTGCTCGCGCACATAGGTGGCGGCCTGGAGTTTCCTCAATAGCTCATGCATGCTCCGTCCGACGCTATTATCATGAATCTCCATGGTCCGGAGCGCGCCGTCAGGATCTACTAGAAAGCTCCCTCTGAGTGCCACTCCCTCATCTTCCAAGTACGTACCGAATTCTCGACACATGCGGCCAGTGGGGTCTGCGACCATCGGGTAGGGGATCTTTTTGATCAAGGGAGACGTGTCGTGCCAGGCCTTATGGACAAAGACGGAATCGGTGCTCACACTGAGAATTTCTGCGTTGAGTTTTTGAAATTCGGGATATAGCTCAGCGGCTTCGTACAGTTCAGTGGGACACACAAACGTGAAATCCCCCGGGTAGAAGATTAACACCAGCCACTTCCCACGGTAATCTGAAAGATTAATCTGCTTGATGGCTTCCTCATAAAAGGCCTGGAGGCTGTAATCTGAAATGGTTTCGCCGATAATCATGCCTGGGTAATCCTCTCTGTCCTCTGCTATCACTCTGGCCGTTACAACTCTGCTATCCTGGGGGGCGCGTGTCATGGTCATGATCGTAGCATATCAGAAGGAGTTTTCGAAGAAAACTTCAGTGTCATAACCAAATCCCGCCGGGGTACTCTGTCTATCTTCAGTCTGACGCGGCTTCACGCACCGGAGCCTGAGCTTTTTCCAGGTTCTGGTAATATCGCCATAGATAGCCATGGTAGTCGTCGAGCGTCGCCAGCAGATAATGCACCTCCACTGCGTCATTGCTCTCGAGGGCGCGTATCATGCGCGTGGACAGGAACTCCGCCACAGCGCACGTTTTTTCGAGCGCAGTGAATTGCTTGAGAGGCCCTCCGATTTTGTATTCGATCATGCAATCTCCCTTCGATGAGTTCGGTTACCGTCTCCTCTGAAGGACTAGAATAAACACTAATAATGTCGGCAAGGGCGCGAACAAGAACGGCACCGCCCAGAGTGACAGATTAACTCCACGAAGGCGGGCCTGATCGAACATCCAGATAAAGGCCCAGACGGCTAGGAGGCCGGAGTTAAGTAGTGCGTACTTGATTAGCAGGTCCTGAATGGTCCCAGGCGCCAATGTGCCCGTTCCCTGAGAAGACACCTGAAAAATCAGGAAAGCCTCAAGAAGGCCAAACAGGATCAACCCCCCCACCGCCAGACGTTTACTCCAGACAAACATATAGGCTCTCCTCGGTAACTGCTTCGGTGAAGCCCTATGCTAGAATACCGTCGCATTCACGTAAAGGATTATTGCCGATGAGTTGTTCTATGCAATCCCGATGGTTGTGGGCGCTTTTCGTACAGTTCCTTGTTCTACCGGCTGCCCACGGCGACATGGCTGGCATCCAAATCACGGCGCCGGAAAAAGGCGCGCTGGTCCGTCCCGGCGCCTCGCTGAAGCTGAAAGTCGACATTTCTCAGGGCTTGCCCGTCTCCCAGGTGACCTATCTTCTTCTGGAAGAAGACCGGGTGCTCGAAGACAATGTGGAATCGCCGCCTTCAACTCTTGTGGAGAGTGCGCCTTTTGAAGCTGACATAGTGGTGCCGCAAGAAGGGGTGGGACCTCATCGGCTTCTCGCCGTTTCACGTATTAGGGAGCGGCGCGGGTTCTATATTCTTTTTGATGAAACCTCGATCCACGTGACGCCAGAGGCGTCGCTGACTGCTCTGCGGGCACAGTCGCCAGTCCGATTCACCAAGACAATCGGAGAAGTGCAGCTGCTGACGGTCCGAGGGGTCTATGCGGATCGTGTCCTTCGCAACCTCACATCCTCGGCGACAGGTACGGTCTATCAGTCTAGCAACGAATCGGTCGTCAGAGTGAACTCCGACGGACGCGCTCAGGCGGTCGGCGAAGGAACCGCCGACATCACCGCCAAGAATCAGGACAAGACTGACAGGATCCGCGTGGTCGTGGAGGTACGGAACCCGGACAACCGTCCGCCTGTGGCGGACGCGGGCCCTGACCAAACCGTTAGGCAAGGCACACGAGTAAGGCTGGATGCCATTGGCAGCGCGGACCCCGAAGGAGAGAATCCATACTACTATTGGTCGCAGGTCAAAGGTATGCCGATCGATCTTATCGAACCATTGACCCTGCGACCGTACTTTATCGCTCCGGTGGTGATGCGCCCGCAAGTGTTGCGTTTTCGCCTGATCGTGAAGGATAAAGAAGAGGCAGAGAGCTTCCCGGCATACGTCAACGTAACCGTCGTGCCGTAGTTAGCCTTTTCGGTCCCGAGATTAGTCGACGCTGTCTTGCCTATCTAACACGCTGATTGAGTTGGGTTGCGCTGCAGCCGAGACGTGTTCGCAAGGGCCCTGCATCACATAGAGAAGATAATTACCCATTCCATGAAGATCCAAGTTCTCCTGACGATTCAGATGGTACACCATGGTCATTTCGTACTCATCCTTGGTATTCACGGGAAACCCTGTTGGACTGCTGTAGACCTGATGAGGAAGGAACCCGCGTAGATTTCCGTTGGAATCCACATCCGGCACGCTGCGCAGTAGCGTCTGATTTTTAGTCTTATTGTCGAGGGCTATAAGAAGCAGCCCATCGTGGCCATGGGGATATGCGTACTTTACGCATCCATCGATGGTAAATTTTAGCGGCTTCGAGTCCACTTGCACGCCTCCGACCTTCAGTTCACGACCTTCGTCAGACTCATTGGAAGGCCTCTGGCTGAACTGGCTGTAACACACCACATTCACTCCGACGGTATACGCCTTCACCGGTTTCACTGTGGTGCCTTCGGGAGCGAGGTCCATCGTAAATGTGGCCATCACGTCTTTGGTCGGAGGGACCTTGTGGTAAAAGGCCACAACGGCGATCAGCTTGCTATCTTTTTTTATCGGCACGCCATACCCGGAAGGAAACTTCGCGTCGGTAATTTCAATCCCCGCGCCGGCGAAGTATGTCGGCTCGCCGGGGCAGGAAAGGCTCTTTTCTTCTAGGTTTTGCAGGAGAATATGGTGCAAGTATTGTCCTGGGAGTTCTCTTCCATCCTTGGTAAAGATACGTGACCTAAAACCTGTGACCACGAGATCCCTCGGAGCCTTGAAGAAGTGAATAGGTAGGCTCGACGCAAGCTCGCCGCTATGTCCCGCCGGCAAATCAATCGGGCCAAACGTCAGGGTCAAGGCGTCATTGGTGAGGGCAACCGTGGTGGCATCTTTCCCCAAGGCTTGAGCGTTGTGGCCGGCATGGCCGCCACTGTCGGACAGAGCCGCGGATGGAATCCACACTACGAAGCAGAGCAGAACAGCAATCCGTCGCATACGAACCTCCAGTGACACTAATCAGACCTATTATACCTCTCCACCTCATTTAAGTAAATATTCTACTTGATTTTGGCCTCTAGCGCTGTGACGGGACGAGCCTGAAGGATGAAGATCGCTCCGTCCTTCATCGCCCATTCCATATCAATGGGCCGACGAGACTCAATCTCTATTTTGAGAATAAGCGACACAAGCGATTGGACGCCGTCGTCGGTCAGAGTGCCGTTAGGGGATCGGGCCTCAAGAATTCTCCGAGTTGCT
>JBBRRL010000192.1:0-5410 GCA_038200775.1 Nitrospirales bacterium | reverse complement strand
GCATATCGCCCGTGCCGTCCCGCAACACAAGAAAAGCAATCTTGCCGCCGATTCGCTTGTGGCGGAGCCAGCCGCGCACACTGACTTCCTGATCCGAGTGCTGGGATAAGTTCTCAATGTAGACCACCGGCATGCGTGAAAGTCTAACGCAGCATTGATGGCGGTGCAACCTTGGGAATCGCACATGTGCGAGTTGCCCCTGGCCGCAGCATCCCGGTACAATGTTTCGGCTATGAGAATGTCGCAGCTCCGAATGATAGGATTCCTCAGCGTGGCCCTTTTGGCCTGTGACGCCTGCACCCAACGCGAATCCCACCAAGTCCCCGATTTGTTCTATCTCTTTCATTCATATGCCGTAGGTAAAAACCCGACAAGCATCGTCTCCGGCGACATCAATGGCGACGGCTTCGATGATCTCATTACGACGAACATCGGCAGTGACTCCCTGAGCATTCTCATCGGGAATGGGGACGGAAGTTTTCGGGAGCCGACGACCTTACGGCTACCGGAACAGCCGCGCGCTCTGATCTTGCACGATCTGAATGGCGACGGGCACTTGGATCTCGCCGTGGCGAATGCCGGGAGCAATCGCGTGACGATATTGGTAGGAAACGGCGCCGGGCAATTTACCAAGGGCGAATCGTATCCCGCCGTCAAGTCGCCGGTTGCCCTTGCTTGCGGGGATTTTGATAACGATGGACATCCCGACCTCGCCGTGGCCCTGAGAAACGACAAGCTCATGGTTCTCTTAGGCCGTGGCGATGGGGTGTTCGTCCAAAAAGCCCTCTATGAATATGGTGATACGCCCACAGCGGTCGCGGCGGCTGACGTCAATGGCGATGGCGTGTTGGATCTGGCCGTCACCCAGGGTGGACAGATGAGTAGCTCCGTGGCGGTGTTTCTAGGGAAAGGCGACGGCACGTTTCAGGCGCCCACCCCATACAAGACTGGGCATCGGCCTTTGAGTGTGTCCATCTTGGACCTGAATGGCGACCATCATATGGATATGCTGGTCGTGAATGGCGAGATGGATGACATCACGGTCTTTCTCGGCAATGGAGACGGTACGTTCTCCAAGGGCGTTGCCTTCGGGGCAAATGCCGGTCCAATGGCAATGGTCGCCGGAGACTTTGACACAGACGGCCTGACTGATGTGGCGATCGTCAATAATCTCTCCGGCGATTTGTCGATTGTGCTCGGTAAGGGGGACGGCACGTTCTGGCAGCCGCCACGGAGTTACAAAACAGGGGTTGCGCCATTTGCCATTGCCTCGGTCGCTTTCACATCCAAAGATCCGAGACCCGGCCTGGCTATCGCGAACAATGTTTCCAGCACGATCTCAATCTTTGTCGCGAAGGATCCACGTTCCCATGTGATACCAGCCCAATGAAGGCGCCTTCGGCTGGACAGACTTTGTACGCTCCCGAACGGTGCCGGCACGAGTTGATGGGGGACGCCTCGTGGTAATTATGAAAACGTTTCTCTGGTGGTTCTTGACGGGTGCCGCAACGACCCTTGGCGTCTTAATGGTGCAGGGCGGCTTTCAAGACTTGCTGAATGGCAACAAGAGTTCTACCGGCTTTCTGCTCACAATAACCGGCGGCGGACTGTTGGCTGGTTGTATTGCGATCATACTGAATCGAATCAAATAATCCGGCCTCCGAAATCTTGACATGGGCCCGGGGCAATGTCACAGTGCCATCAATGACATGTTTGAAATGCCAAGGTTTTATGCTTGCCGAACGCCAGTATACCCTGGATAGCCGGCGCCTGTACGCCCGCTGCCTGAACTGCGGGTTTTGGCTCGATTTGGCCGACCTGCTACGTTTCTTCCATCGGGTCTTGCAAGCCAGCGAAAAGGATCTGAAGCCTGGCGCGACGATTCCTTTATGAGAGCTATCCCGGCGGCCTATACAGTGGCCGCTGTCGTCTTTACGATCCTGTGCCTGACCCCAAACAATCCAGCCCTCGCGCAATATAAAGATAATTCAGATTCGAAACGGCTTTCCAGTGCGCAGGGCGTCAAGACTGGAAAGGCTAAGCTCCATCGCGTCTACAAGAGAAAATTCCGAGCCGCACCCCCAGCGGCGGAGGCCATTTTGCTGAAAGACCTCACCACAGGCCGGATTGTATTCCAGCAGAACGCCAAGGAACTGATGCCTCCCGCGAGCCTGACCAAAATCATGTCTGCAATTGTGATCTTGTCAGAAGGCAATCTCAATGACTCGGTCGTGATCAGCCGTCGTGCCGCTGCCGCCCTGCCCACGAAACTCTACCTGAAACCTGGCCAGGTCTTTCCACTGAGAAGCCTTCTGGAGGGAATGCTCATCCGATCAGCGAACGATGCCTGTCTGGCCGCGGCCGAACACATCGCCGGGACGGAAGAGGCCTTTGTCCTGAAGATGAATGCCAAGGCTCAGGAGATGGGACTGGCACACACGCAATTCCGGAATGCCTGCGGGTTCAATATGGTTCAGCACTACTCGACTGCGGAGGAGCTTGCGAAGCTGACGGAATACGCGATGGGGTATGACACTTTTTCCGCCATCGTGAAGGAGCCAATGGCGGTGCTACGCGAGGTGAACCACCCCAAAGCATTGGTGGCCCGGACGACGAACCGCCTATTGGGTGTCATGGATGGCGTCGTCGGGGTCAAGACCGGGTATACGAAAGCTGCCGGACGCTGCCTGATCACCGTCGTGCGCAGGGGCGATAAGGAGCTCCTTCTAGTACTGCTCAATTCGCGTCAGCGATGGAGCACGGCGCAGACTCTTCTAGAGGGCGAGTTGCGTGGCGCCCCAACGATTCTTGACAGCTATTAAACTTTAGGCCGCTGCGTTGAATTCGACGGTAATATCCCGCCCGGAAAAGACAAGGACCATCGTGCCGCCTTTGTAGTTCAATCGGGTGAATGTCGTCTGGTCCTCAGAATACTCCTCTTTGCCGAGGAGTTTCCTCGCTTCTTCCACCCCTTCACCACGCAGAATTGAGCGGAAGACACCCGATGCGAGGTGTGCAAACCGTTGATTGATAAAAATATAATCCACTTTCCCCTCGCTCAACCGTATACCAGCCATGGCATTGCCTGGGCTTCGTCTGTCGTACAGCATCACATAGACATCCTGAATCTCGACTTTCACGCCCGGTATTTTAATCTTGATCAGGTTTTCTTTCACCTTGTCTTCGGCATCGCCAAGCTTGATCCCGAACAATGAAATTTCAGGGGTGTCAACCTTGGTGAGGTCATTGACATCAGTTTCGGTGAGTTCGTAGGATTCCGCCGCGACGCCATGAGCCGCCAGGAAGAGAATCGCCAGGCTCAGGACAGCCGGAAGGATTTGATTAGGTCTGAACATGCTTCCCTCCAGATAAAAATGATGACCACCGCAGAATAATCAAAATACTAGCGGACGAGCAGAGGAGATGCAAGCAGGCTACGGCCGGTCGGGGCGTATATCATCACTGACCTCGCACGATCTATGTTCGGTAGCCTCAGAGACTAGTTCCGCCAGAGTTTCAAGCCGGAAGAAGTACTCTCGCGCCGGCCCTTCGAGCTCGGGGAGCAACCGAGCCAGATCCGCCTGGCAATCGCGCAGAATTGCGAGTCGCTGTATATCGAGAGTTCGCCCGGCGTCCAGGTAATACGAGATACAGCCTCCAATGACCTCATCGAGGACCCAGAGCTCCCCTTTGCTCGACACCGGGACCTCCGGCAGAGCTTCCTGCTGATGACGTCCCCAGAGTGCGACAAGTGTTTCCGCCATCGCCGGTCCCTACAGTCCGCTGATTCCCTGCGCCAACATCGTGGCTATAGCGATCAGAAGTAGACCGCAGACGCGATACTCCCAGAACGGGCGTTTGAGGATCCAGTCGAGCACCGCTTCGCGGCGGCCGAGGGGCGCCCATGTAAAAAAAAGGCCCTTGAGAAGGCCTAGGCAGCCGAGAGCGATCCAAAAACCATGAAAGGGCAGACCCGTTGTTCCAACAACCAAGGCCAGGCTGATAATCATCCCCACCTGGATGAGCGCGAACAGGCGAAACTCATCCGATATGACGCGCTCCACGATTTCCACCGTCCATGCCGGCGCGATAATCAGCCCCATTCCTAATGACAGCCACAAGACCCCTATCGTTGTGAAGACGAACCATCTCACGGATAGAGTCCGCGAACCAGGTGCGCCTGGGCGGTCCTGTCAATGCCGCACATCAGCGCCGCCATTCGCATGCTGACCTTCCTACTCTCGGCGAACGCCACCGTCCGGTGAAAGGAACTGGTAATGATGGCATACAAGCGCTCGTGGATGTCCTCTACATTCCAGAAGTACTTCTGAACGTCCTGCACCCACTCGAAATATGACACGATCACGCCGCCCGAATTGGCCAAAATATCAGGAATGATGAAAATGCCCCGCTCCTCGAGCACGCGATCAGCCTCAAGGGTGGTGGGCCCATTTGCGCCCTCGGCAAGGATGCGGCAGCGCAGCTTGTCTGCATTCGCTATCGTGATCTGCTCTGATAGCGCCGCTGGAACGAGAACCGTACACGGCAACTCAAGCAGCTCCTCGTTCGTGATGGCCTCGCCTGCTTCGCACTCGGCGAGTGGCCGTGCCTTACTGTCATATCGCGAAATCAACGCCGGGATATCAATACCGCGAGGATTATACACGCCGCCCTTCGCGTCGCTCACCGCGATCACCTTGGCACCCGCCTCATGCATGATCATCGCCGTGTGCATCCCCACATTGCCGAAACCCTGGATGACCACGGTTGCGTCAGTCAAAGTCATCTGGGATCGCTTCAAGGCCTCCGTTGTCACATCCACCACACCTCGTCCCGTGGCGTCCTCTCGGCCAAGGCTGCCTCCGATCGACAACGGCTTGCCCGTGACCACTCCTGGGACCGCGTATCCCACTTGCTGGCTATAGGTGTCCATCATCCATGCCATGATTTGCGAATTCGTGCCGACATCCGGTGCGGGGATGTCTACCTCCGGCCCGATATGAGGCGCGATTTCGGCGGTATACCGCCGTGTGAGACGCTCCAACTCGCCCGGTGACAACTGTTCGGGGGCGACGCGGACACCTCCTTTGGCGCCGCCATACGGCAATCCCACCAGGGCGCATTTCCAGGTCATCCACATAGCCAACGCGGAAACCTCCCCCAGATTGACCCCCGAGTGAAAACGAACGCCGCCCTTGGAAGGCCCGAGCGCCGTATCATGCTGTACTCGATAGCCTGCGAAAACCTTCACCGTGCCATCATCCATACGAATTGGAACCGACACGATGAGGGCACGTTGCGGAAGTTTCAGGCGATCCCGGAGGACGGGACTCAATCCCAACCGATCGGCAGCCTCTTCGAATTGAGCGACGGCTAGTCTGAACGTCGAGGTGTTAAATTCGTCGTAGGG
>JBBRRL010000191.1:0-5418 GCA_038200775.1 Nitrospirales bacterium | reverse complement strand
ATTCCCGCGACACCATCGAAGAGTTGCGGCATTACTGGGACAACCCGAGCGTCAAAGCCATCGTGTTGCGCATCGACAGCCCTGGCGGAGCTGTGGTTCCGTCGCAGGAAATCTTCTCGGAAGTCCAGAAGACCCGCGCCGAAGGGAAGATTAAACTGGTCACGTCGATGGGAAATGTGGCGGCCTCCGGGGGGTACTATATTGCCGCAGCAACCGACAAGATTGTTGCGAACCCGGGCACGCTGACAGGTAGTATCGGTGTGATCATGGAACTGCCGAATCTGAAGGGTCTGTTGGAGAAGGTAGGGGTGCAAAGCGTGGTGATCAAGAGCGGGCGCTATAAGGACATGACCTCGCCCTTTCGGGAGCTGCCTGAAGAGAACCGCGCCTTGCTGCAGAGCGTCCTGGATGATGTCCACGCTCAATTTATCGAAGCGGTAGCTGTGGGCCGGTCCATGAAGGTAGAACAAGTCAGGGTCCTAGCGGATGGAAGAATATTTACCGGCAAGCAAGCCAAATCCGTCAGCCTCGTTGATGAGATCGGTGATCTGCATGACGCGATTAAAATTGCCGCGCGCCTCGTGGGGATTAGTGGCGAACCACGCGTACTTGAAACCCGAAAACGCTTCTCCTGGCGAGAACTGCTCGAGAACTACTTTTCGGGAAATATTGCGACACTGGTTCCGTCAAATATCGGTATGAAGTATCTGTTGGCGTTCTAAGGAGAGACGGTCCATGACAAAAGCAGAACTGATCGAAAAATTGTCGGAACAAGTCACCACGCTGACAAAACGGCAGGCGGAGGTGGTGGTCAATACCATCTTTAACGGCATCCGGACAGCTCTCGCTCGTGGTGACAAAATCGAGATCCGGGGGTTCGGAAGCTTTCGCCTGCGTAACCGCCGGATGAAGGAAGGTCGAAACCCGAAAACCGGAGCGACGGTGGCCGTGCCGGCGAAGCGGGTGCCTTTTTTTAAGGCAGGAAAAGAACTCCGGGAGATTGTCAACAAATAGCATTGACGGGAAAACCGCGGGGAGAGACGTGCCGGAGATTCAGCAGCACACCGACGACATCATGTGGACGCCAGAGGCCCAGAAACGCCTCGAGCGGGCGCCTGGCTTTCTTCGCGGCATGGTTAAACGACTGGCCGATAAAAAAGCGCGCGAATTGGGGTACCGTGAGATCACAGAGGAGATCCTTACCCAGTTCAAAGGCCAAATGATGGGCAAAATGGGCGGAGAGGCCGGTTTCGAGGAGGCCGCGGAATCCATCGCCTCCGGCCGCTTGCCGTGGACCGCCGAGGCCAAGTCGCGATTGGAAACGGTCCCCGAGTTCATGCGCTCCATGATCAAACAGATCGCCGAGGAAGCGGCTCGCGAGCGCGGCCACATGGAAGTGAACGTGGAGTTGTTTAAGAAAGTGGAGTCGCTGGGGGATGAGCAGCCTTCGGAATCCGCTTCGCTCACATGGACCGAGGGCGCAAAAGTCCGGCTTCAGCAAAAAATCGCCGGCTCTCCCGCCATCGCGATGGACTTTGTGACCGATATGCTGAAACGTGACACTGAAGACCTAGCCCGCGAGCAAGGCCTGACGGTTGTCGATGAAGAGACACTGATGGCCCTGTGGGAGGCTCCCAAGTCAGCCGTCAGCTGGAGTGACGAAGCATGGAAGCGACTTTTGACGTCCCCGGATTTTGTGCGCAGCGGCATCCGTAAAGCGGCCGAGCGTCGGGCACGGAAACTAGGATTAAAAGAAATCGACTCTGACCATCTCACGACGTTCCGTAACGAGGCGATGATGAAGGCGGTTAAACGGATTCGCGCCTTCGGCTACAATGAGTTGACCTTTGACGCGTTTGACTCCGCGCTGCAAAAGACCAAGCGGCTTCAAGGCAACGATCAGGCCGAGAAGCGCCTCTCGGAAATCCGGGAGCATTTCAAGGATCCTGCCACCAAGAAGCCCGACGGCGGCACGCTCGGCGCTGATCTCATGGGAAGGTTTAGGCGGTATCTGAAGGGCGAAGAAAAGCTCTAACCTTTCCCGACGGGTCCTGTCGCCGAACAGCCTAGACGTGCTCGCTCCCGAAGCTCAAGTCGCTGCGCTCCGCCTACGCGCCGTTCGGCGCCTCCCGTCCGGGAAAGTTCTCTCGCTCACAGAAAAAGGGGACTGGCTCGCTTCGTGCCTGTCCCGTTTGAGTCGGCTTCAGCTTGAAGGCTTCCAGGCATTGGGGAGGAGCTCCGGTCAGAACCCCGTCTGATCAGGCGTGTCGCTCAGAGAAAAAGGGGACTGGCTCGTCTCGTGCCTGTCCCCTTTTTGGCCTCAGCGCCATCTTGAGGGTGTGAATTAAAAACAAATTCACCCAGGGGATAGAATAAGACACTGATAACATGAATGATTTCATGTACCCCTTGAATGGTGGCGGCGTTTGTTTTGCAGCAACCTTCATAAGATGCCACTTTAGGAAGCGCTGAATGTGCCCGTCCTCTACGGCCTTCGGGCAGTCTACAGGCATGCGCAGGAGGTCCTGCACCTGTTTTGCGAGCGACCTATTGCCATAAGGGTATGATTGACGTTCGAAGATCAATGAGAAGCCGCCAGCTTTATATATTTCGAAAATATAGCTTTTCGGAGCAAATCGCATAATAAACAGAGGTACCAAACCAACCGTTTGGCACATTCTGATTTTGTTTTTTAGCTCGTTTTCGGGAATATAGTCTAGTGTGTTCTTTATCTCCGCACCGTAGGCAATCCCATCCCGTTCATAAATACGGTCGAGGTTCTCACTCGTGGCGAGCCATTTTTTGCCTGCGTATTCATTAACGTTGAATGCTGTTGGAAGGAAGCCTTTCCTTGCTAAAGCTGCATCAAACATCATTTCGCCGTGATGTCCGAGGGCAGTTGTGAAATCAGATCCAGAGAATCGAAGCACTACTTGTCTAATTTTCTCAGCCTGACGCTTCCAATAACGGTTACCCTTTGACCAATAAAAACGGATTTTAACAGGCCCTGTTAATTCAACAAGATCTGTATTTATCTTTCGTTCTGCTGACAATTCATGCAGCGCGCTAGTCGTTATCCAGTGGTAAAATCTTTTCTCAAATAGAACAACAATCTGCCGTTCGTAAAAGACATCAGTTGGCCAAGAGTCGAAGAAGTCCGTCATTAAAACAGACTTCGCCTCATCAATTTTGCGGTCGCGTGGCCTCGGTGGTTCGACGTACTCTTCAGGAATGAAATCGTAAGGGTCGAACAGATGTTATCTCCGTCTTCCGCGGCAAGAGTAATGCAGTATGAGGTGGGGGTCAAGACACTCAAATCAGTCCCGACGGTGCTTGTCGGACTCCTCTTTACGCTCCCTTGCAGTGTGCTCGCCGCAGATACACCTTTCGGCACCTCCCGTCCGGGGAAAGTCTCGATCACAGAAAAAGGGGACTGGCTCGCCTCGTGCCTGTCCCTTTTTTGTCGTCAGCTCCAGCGTCGGAACAAAAAATCTGTCCCGATTTTCGGATCGAACTGTTCACTGATTCGTTCGACGTTCACATAGGCATCAACGGCAAATGGTCGTTTGAATAAACTCAAGGATGGCGGGTGCCGCGATTTTATCGGAACGGCTGAGCGTTAATACCATGCGGTTATGGCTCTCCCCTGGGACCACCACAACATGGCTCTTTGTGCCATGACCCGACAGCGTGTCGTATAACAATTGGGATTGTCGCTGCAATCCCTTGCTTTCGCCGCCGGCATAGAGAATGAGAAAAGGCGGAGCATCAGACCGCGCAAAATAGATTGGAGACGCCTCGTTCTTCCAGCCGTCGCCGGGTTCCCCCGCTCCGAAACGCTTTTCATAGTACGACAAGTCTTCTCCAAGCTCATAGGTCATCTCGTCGGCAAGATCGAGCCCAGCCCCGCTCACGGAAATGACGCCACAGACAATGTCAGGAGACTGTCCCAGGTTCTCAAGGTACGACGCATCAAGCGCCACGCGAATTGCAAGCTGCGCTCCGGCCGAATGTCCCGACAAGAAGAGGCGGCCCGCATCGGCCCCATACTCCGCAATATGGGAATTGATCCAGGCGACTGCGCGGGCGACATCCTGCACTTGATCGCGCCATCCAACCTTCGGAAGCAGCCGATAGTTAATGACCGCCACCCCAACGCCGCGAGAGGCAAAAAAACGGCCGATGTTGCCGTACACATCAGCGCCGCCGACAGTGAGCTCTTTATCCCCTGTATTCCACCCTCCTCCATGCACAAAGATCAAAATCGGCCATTTGGCTTTATCGGGGATGAAAAGATCCAGACGTTGATCAGGAGTGTTCCCCTCTTGATAAGGCACGTTGCGGACGATCTGCCGCTCAGAGAGATAGGCCTCCTTGTACAGGAAGTAGATTCCGGCTCGTTCCACCACGGAACAGGCCGACACGAAGCAAGCACTGAAGCAGATAGCGACCGTCAAGACGTTCCGACGTTTGAACATCTTACTAGCGCACGAGAGCCGGCACATCTTTCTGACGGACAGACCATGCAATCGCGATATTGGCTCCCCCCAAATACAATAACTATCAACTACGTTGTAACCATATTTAAGTTCTGGGCAGTGTATCGCGCAACGTATACCAATACACCCAGGCTATGAGTACGACTTGCAAAGGCAATCTAGCCCATAACATGATCACGCTAAACTCTGGATAGTGTTCCGCATTGACCGCCATGTGAAGGTTGGCAGGGAAAACCGCTATGAGCAACGCGATCAGTCCCCAAGCTGCAAGGCGTGTCAGCCATGGTACAAGGAGCAAGACCCCCAATGCTATTTCACAGATTCCACTTACATAGACTAGGAACGAAGGAAAAGGCAGGTATGGTGGCATTATACTTACATAAAAGTATGGGACCCTAAAATGGTTCAGACCTGCCAGCGCAAAGAACACGGCGAGTATGTACTTTAGGACGCGCTTTATTTTGTGCATCAAGCTGGCATCTTCACGCGACTTGAATCACTTTTCAGAACGGAGCTCGGTGAAGGGGTATCGATCGCTGTCCTTACCACCGACCCGGCCATGGGCCCTCAGCCCGAAGGCGAGCAATACGCTCGGGGTCGCCATCGCTCCTATATCATATTGCCTTTCTCGTCATCATCTGCCGGAGACTCTCAATCGTTTGCCGAACATGAACTCGCCACACGTTGCGGCTTCTTTGTTCGCCTCCATTCCGATAGCTGTTTCCGTTCCGCGAACTCTGACGTGACGCCGAGCGAGTTTGCAACAGCCGCCGTGACGATGCCGAAAGCAACGTGCGCGGCCCAACCTCGAACATGAGCCTCGACCGGATATTGAGTGTTATCTCCCACGAGGCCCATCGCGGGTCCCATTGTTTCGTCCTCGATGGCCCAAAACAGAGTTCCAAACACGACGCCGCCT
>JBBRRL010000190.1:0-5426 GCA_038200775.1 Nitrospirales bacterium | reverse complement strand
GGCAGAAGGTATTTGTCACGGCACATGATGTGGCTCCTGAATGGCATGTGAGAATGCAAGCGGCGTTTCAGCAGTACACCGATAGCGGGGTCTCGAAGACCATCAATATGCCGACCCAGGCAACGACTGACGATGTGATGAAAGCCTACCTGCTGGCCTATGACCTAGGCTGCAAGGGCATTACCGTGTATCGGGACGGCAGCCGCGAAGAACAGGTGATGAACGTCGGCGTCTCACATAAAAAGACGGCGGCCGACAAGCCGGTCGACGAAACCCCTGTCGAGCTTTCTCTCCCCGATGCCGGAGGGCTACCGGAACGGTCGTTTGCTGGCGCCGGACATCCGATTAAATTAGAACGTCCGGCGCGCGTGAGCGGAGAAACCATTGCAATCAATACGAGCTACGGAAAGATGTACCTCACGATCAATTCCATGAATGGCGAGCCGTTTGAAACGTTCGCCACAGTGGCGAAGGCTGGCGGGATGATTCAGGCGGATCTGGAATGCGTTTGCCGCCTCATCAGCCTGTCGCTTCGCTATCGAATCCCGATGCATGAAATCACAAGGCAATTGATCGGCATCCAGGATGGCAATCCGTATGGAGTTGGCGCGAACCGGGTGCTCTCTCTGTGGGACGCCATCGCCAAGGCATTGGCCAGCTTTCATCCCGCGGAACAGCGGCAGGAGCCGGCGGGCGTGTGGGCCATGCGACCCGAAGGACTGCCCTGCCCTGATTGCGGCGCGCCGTTGATCCATACCGAGAACTGCGAAAAGTGCTTCTGTGGGTATTCTCGCTGCTGGTAGTCACCGTGGAAGGAGGGTACTTATGTCAGGGCCGTACAACCTGAAATACATTCACCTCTTCGTCACCGAGGTGTCATCGGGAGCCTACATCCTTTCGAGAAATGGAAGAATGGCAGACCGGGTGAGCCATGCCGGTGAAAACCTCGCGCAAGACCTGCATCGGGAGGCTGGAGAAGCCAAGTACCGCTACTTTTGGTTTGAGTACGCGAGGAAAGCCGCGGCGGCGCACGACCTGGAATGTGCCTGGTATCATCGTTACCGCCCGACGGACAATGCTCAGCATCCCTTGCTAGACGGCGAAATGCGTTGTTCCGTCAAAGGGTGTCTCGAGGCTGTGGCCCAAACGCGCGGGTAGGCAGCCCGTGGTTGCCATGCACGTCTGATATTGCCGTTCTGTCGGAGGTGTGTTAGAGTTTCCCCTGGTTATGGGAGACTTGAGCACGGAATGGAAATCAAGGTTTTCAACAATAATGTGGAAAAGGCTCTCAAGATTGCGAAGAAAAAACTGGCAGGGGAAGGCCTTTTCCGGGAGCTAAAACGCCGCCGGTTTTACGAGAAGCCGAGTCTAAAGAAGAAAAATAAAGAACGAGAAGCTCAGCGTCGTCGCCAGAAATGGTTGGCGAAACATCGCACGGGCTGATTGCCCTAGATTTCTTCTCCCATTTTAAAAACGTCCTTCGTTTGAGCGTCCTCTCTACTGGGCTCCGGCCTGTGCCGCCCTGCCGTTTCTGCACTATCGCCCGTCGACGATACGCGGGTAAATAGATGAAGGACCAAGATATTCACGCCTGCATGCGACTTCTCACGCGCGAGGTGCGCCGATGGAAAGAGCCGGTCGTCGGCATTGTGGCGAAGGCCTCACGCGATCCGTTCCAAATCTTGATTGCGACGATCCTGAGTTTACGGACACGGGATCAAACAACCGCAGAGGCGTCTGAACGTCTGTTCCGGCTGGCGACCACACCCATCGTCATGGGAGTCCTCAAGGCTCGACAGATTGAACGCGCCATCTATCCGGTCGGTTTTTATAGGACCAAGGCCAGGCAAATCCGAGAAATCTGTCGACAACTGCAAAACCGGTATTGCGGGGAGGTTCCCGACGACATCAGCGAACTTTTGACGCTTCCTGGCGTCGGACGTAAGACAGCCAATCTGGTCGTCACCTTAGGGTTTCAAAAGCCCGGAATCTGCGTGGATATTCATGTGCATCGGATCAGCAATCGCTGGGGCTATGTTCAGACCCGTAATCCGGCAGAGAGCGAAGCGGCCCTGCGCTCTAAACTGCCCAAGGCATATTGGATCGGCTATAACGATCTGCTTGTGCCTTTCGGGCAAAATATCTGCACGCCGATATCTCCGCGCTGCAGTGTCTGCAAGCTGACGCGGTATTGCAGCCGGGTCGGCGTCACGACCTCGCGCTAGGGGAAAAGGAGTTTGTCTTGGCAAACTCCAGGGTGGGTGGGTGCAATGGGAAAAGGAGTTTGTCTGGGGCACCCCTTGCCTTCCCGTGCAAGGGGTCGAGTGCTCCAGGGTGGGTGGGTGCAAGGGGAAAGGAGTTTGTCCGGGGCACCCGTTGCCGCGATGTGCAACGGGTCGAAATGATTTCAGGCTACGGAAGAAACGAGCTCGTCTTGGCGAGTTCTGGGGGGGGCTGGGTGTAATGGGCCGAGCAAGCTTTGCTAGGCGGGTGGACAGCTGAACGTTCGCCTGAGCCGGTCGAAGGGTTCCTGTAAGGTAGTGGTTCGACAAGCTCACCACGAACGGTTCTTGTTCTCTGCCTGACTCGCGGGGGTAAAAGCTTGCCCCACGGGACAAAAGCCTGTCGGGGTACGGAAAGCTCTTAGATAAACAGGGTAGTTTCGGCGTCGGCGGCTAAATTCAGAATCAGTGGAAGGCCCAATACGTCGTCCACCTTGGAAGCGAAGTCCTCGTACTTCACGCTCATGTACTCCAGTCCGGCGCTGCACGCGATCAGTTTGAAACTGCCGACCTCTTTGGCCTCTTTAAACATTTCGGAAATCTTTGGCGCCTTCTTCTCAGTCATGATCCTGGCAACTTCTTCCGCATGTGCTCCGTAAGCCGGAGAAAAGTCGATCCGGTCGAGCTCACCCATAGCCAGTTTTTTGATCGCCCAGAACATCAAAAAAACATACACCTCCTTCCCCATGGCCGCAGCCGTCAGGCCGATCGTTGCAGCCTGATGTAACTTGTCATAGGTACCGCCGTGCAGGAAGATCACGAAACGACGCTTCTTAATGGGCGTGATGGCGCTCACTGCTTGAGGGTCGACGTGATCCCGCTCACGAAGTCATCCACTAAACGGTCGACCTCGGAATTGCTCATGGGCCGATCGATAATCTCCGCCTGGTTGTTGATCTCTCGGCCTTTATCGGACTCCGTGCGGAGGATCATGGTCCGATCCTGGTCGACATCGATATGGATAAACCACTCTTTTTCGCCTTGGCGGACGCTCGCTTCTTTCCCTGTCGAATGTTTCTTCACTTCCACTACAGGGGAGGTAGCGATCGGATCGGCAGTGACGGGCCCCCATGGTACCAGCAAGGCGCCGCTCAAAACGGCGCAGAGCGTTATACCCAAGCGCCAACGAAAAGGAACGGTTTTCGAGAGCAGCGGGGCGTCGCGAAAAGGGCTGCCTGGCGTCATGCTTCCGCTCTCTGGTGGTGTCTACGCCGAGTCGAAACTATTATACATGCGGAAACGGCGAATAGTAAATTGCCTCACCCGGATGTTACGATCTTCACATGCAGAACCGTCAGAGCCTGTACCTGATTGATGGCAGCGGCTATCTGTATCGGGCTTTTTTCGCCCTGCCTTCGCTCGCCACCACGACCGGCCTGCCCACCAATGCGGTGTATGGCTTTATCACAATGTTGCAGAAGATCGTGCGTGAGCGCCGCCCCGACTACCTGGCGGTGGTGTTCGATGCCAAAGGACGCACCCATCGGCATGAGCAGTTCAAGGAATACAAGGCGCAGCGACGGCCCATGCCCGACTCGCTGTCGCAACAGGTTCCCTATATCCATCGAGTGGTCGATGCGTATGCGATTCCCGTGGTGAAACGTGAAGGCTATGAGGCGGACGATCTCATTGGCACACTGTCGGTCCAAGCCGCAGCGGCCGGATTCGATGTCGTTATCGTGACAAGCGATAAGGACATGTTTCAACTGCTATCTCCCACGATCCGGATATACGATCCGGTGAAGGATAAAGTGTTTGCTGAAGAGGATTGCGTCGAGCGTTTTGGTGTAGTGCCGGCCAGGATGATTGAGATCATGGGACTTATGGGAGACTCTGTGGACAACATCCCGGGGGTGAAGGGTATCGGCGAGAAGACGGCGAGAAAGCTGATAGAAGAATTCCATACTATTGAAAACCTTTTGATGTGCGTGAAGGACGTCAAGGCCGCGAAGCTTCGTGAGCTGCTTCAGACCTATGGAGAGGAGGCCCGTCGCAGCCGGGATCTGGCGACGCTCATCACTGACTGTCCCATTTCATTTGATCCGGAATCTTTCCGCCTGGGTGAGGCCAGAGCCGACGAGTTGGCCGCCATGTTCCGCGAATTGGAATTCTGGGGATTGCTCAAGGCGTTGAAAGGCGATGAGACCGGTTCTCAGACTCGAAGGGCGGCGGTCTCTATCATTGCCGATGCAGGCGCTGCCGAATCGCTTCGCGCCGCTCTCATCACATCCGGCGCGGTTGCGCTGCACTGTGAATTGAGCGGCCCTGAGGTGCTGCGGTCCACACTGGTGGGTATCGGACTGTGCCTACCTGGTGGCGAGCCCCTGTACGTTCCTGCAGGAAACGAATTGACGTCCTTGCAATTAGCGCTCGAGTCGTCCGGGGCGAAACTATACGTCCATGACTACAAGGCCGCATGGCTGGCACTCTCCACAGCGGGGGTGGCGCCGGCAAAGGCGGCATTCGATACGATGTTGGCCGCGTATCTATTGAATCCAAACCGTCGCGCTCCCACGCTGGAGGTGCTGATGCAAGAGAGCTTTGCTGAATCGCTTCAGGACAGCGATGTGGCGGAGACCGAGCGCAAGGGAGACCTCTTCGATCAGGGCGAGGTCAATCAGTCCGCAGCGAGGGCGGGCACCGCCGCGTCTGCTATCGCGCGGCTACAGCCTTTATTATCCGAAAGACTGGCACAAGGCGGCCTAGTGGATCTGTACGAACAAATGGAGCTGCCGTTGACGGTGGTTTTGGCTGAAATTGAGGCGAATGGATTCCGGCTCGATACGGACATGCTTGCGAATCTCGGCAGTGAACTCGATCAGCAGCTAGGGTCTATTCTGCAGGGAATTTATCGTCTAGCGGGAGTCGAGTTCAATGTAAACTCCCCGAAGCAGCTGTGCGAAGTGCTCTTTGAGAAGCTCAAGCTTACGCCGATTAAAAAGACGAAGACCGGGTACTCCACCGATGAAGATGTGCTGACGCAACTCGCCTTACAGCACGAGTTGCCGGCGGAGATCCTGAACTATCGAAGTCTCAACAAACTAAAATCCACCTACGTGGACGCTCTCCCGCGTCTGGTGCATCCCGCAACCGGACGGTTGCACACCTCCCTCCATCAGACCGTCACGGCCACTGGCCGGATCT
>JBBRRL010000189.1:0-5454 GCA_038200775.1 Nitrospirales bacterium | reverse complement strand
CTGCCAACGTCTGCGCCGATGTGCCTGCGTCCGATGGAACCGAAATGCGGGCTGAGCTTGTCGGGGAAGGCTTTACGCAGCCGGTTCATCTGACGGCGCCGCCCAACGTGTTAGACCGTGTCTATGTCGTGGAACAGGCCGGGGTTATCCGCATTCTTCAGAATGGAAAGCCCTTATCAAAACCCTTTCTCGATATTCAGGATCGGGTTCGGTCTGGTGGCGAGCGAGGTTTGCTGAGCCTCGCATTTCATCCGAGCTATGCCGAAAACCGCCGCTTCTTCGTCTATTACACCGAGAAAACGGGCGATCTGATTATTTCCGAATTTAAGGCCAGCGAGGATCCGGATCATGCGGAGTCCTCTACGGAGCGCCGGCTCCTGGCCATCGAGCATCGAAAGTATGCGAATCACAACGGGGGACAACTGGCCTTTGGTCCCGACCGCCTTCTGTACATCGGACCTGGCGATGGAGGTTCCGGAGGCGACCCAGATGATCATGGTCAGGACCTCCGTTCGCTCCTTGGCAAAATTCTGCGTATTGATGTGGACGCACGGGCTGAGTCGCGTCCCTATGCCATCCCACCCGCCAATCCCTTTAGCAAAAAAAAGGGCGCGTCATCCGAAATTTGGGCGTATGGTCTGCGCAATCCATGGCGATTTTCGTTCGATCGCGGCACCGGAGACCTTTACATCGCCGATGTCGGTCAGTCCACGGCGGAGGAAGTGGATGTCCAGGCCGCATCGAGCCACGGCGGGGAGAATTACGGCTGGCGATACATGGAAGGTCTCCACTGCTTTAATCCTCCGTATCAATGTCCCACTGATGGCCTGATTACACCAGTGCTCGAATATCCAACCGCTCCCCCCGGAGCTATTACCGGGGGCTTCGTGTACCGCGGCTGCCGGATGCCTCATCTGCACGGCACATATTTCTACAGCGATTACATGAAAGGATTTATCCGGACCTTCAGATTGGTCCAAGGCCGCGCCACACAACTTGAGGATGTCACTCGGCAGCTGACGCTCCGCACGAGCGACCGAAGGCACAACATCAGTTCCTTTGGTGAGGACGGCCGCGGAGAGATCTATTTCCTCGAGCATCAGAAAGGAGAAATATACAAGGTGAGTCCAGCTAGGCAGTCAATTGATTCACAGAATCTTCTACGTTAGAGACCGCATATGATTCCGTCCGCTGATCTCTGGAGCCGCTTCAAAGCGTATCTGAACGTCAATCCGACCGTCGGCGTGATGGTCGACATCAGCCGCATGAACTTCTCTGACTCGTATTTCACCAGGATGGATCCAGCCATTCAAAAGGCCTTCGCAGGCATGTCGGCTCTTGAGCGCGGCGCCATCGCCAATCCTGATGAACACCGGATGGTCGGCCATTACTGGTTACGAAATCCAGAACTCTCCCCCGACCCGCAGATCCAGAAGGAAGTTCGTACAACACTGGAGGAGATAAAACGCTTCGCGGCTAGGATCCATAATGGCCAGATCCGCACCGAGAAAAACAAAGTGTTCAAGAATATGCTGCTGGTAGGCATCGGCGGCTCAGCGCTTGGACCCCAGTTCGTCACGCACGCCCTCACGACGCCCGGGGATTTGCTGCGCGCCTGGTTCTTTGACAATACCGACCCTAATGGCATGGACAAGACCTTGTCGCAAATCGGAGAAGGTTTGGCGGATACCCTCACTATCGTGGTTTCAAAATCGGGGGCGACGAAGGAAACACGCAACGGTATGCTAGAGGCAAAGGCCGTTTACGAGGGCATGGGCCTACGTTTTCCGCTTCATGCCGTCGCTGTTACAGGCCAAGGCAGCGAGCTTGACGTGACGGCCAGGGATTGGCTCGCCCGATTTCCTATGTGGGATTGGGTCGGCGGACGCACCTCAGAGCTGTCGGCAGTCGGGTTGCTCCCGTCTGCGCTTCAAGGCTTCGATATCGATGCCCTCTTGAAGGGCGCCCGCGCCATGGATGAAGTCACCCGCAACACCAACCCGCGGCAAAACCCCGCGGCGCTGCTTGCCTTGATGTGGTATCACGCAGGAAAGGGCAAGGGCCTGAAGGACATGGTGGTTCTTCCTTATAAGGACAGGCTTGAGCTGTTCAGCCGCTACCTTCAGCAGTTGGTCATGGAATCGCTGGGCAAGGAAAAAGACCTGTCCGGCGCAATCGTGCATCAGGGGATAGCCGTGTATGGCAACAAGGGCTCGACCGACCAGCATGCCTATGTGCAGCAACTTCGCGAGGGGATCAATAATTTTTTTGTGGTCTTCATTGAGGTGCTGAAAGACCGGGCTGAATCTTCCATGGAAGTTGACCCGGGCGTCACAAGCGGAGACTACCTGAGCGGCTTCCTGCAGGGCACCCGACGAGCCTTATTCGAAAACGACCGCGAGTCGATCACTATCACCTTGAATTCCGTCAGCCCGGAAAGCGTGGGGACGCTGATCGCGTTGTTCGAGCGGGCAGTCGGCTTCTACGCGTCCCTGATTAATGTCAACGCTTATCATCAACCGGGCGTCGAAGCCGGAAAGAAGGCGGCCGCAGCGGTCATTGCCCTTCAGGATCGCATCCTGGAGCATCTCTCCGGTCACAGCAATCAATTCTTCACCGTCGACGAGATCGCCGAGGCCCTCGCCAAGCCGGGAGAACGTGAAGCGATCTTTAAGATCCTACAACACATCGCCGCAAACCCTGACCATGCGATAGCCGTTACCCCAGGCGCCACCATTTTCGATACCCGCTATGGCAGGTAATCCACGGGCGTGACGAGCTCGTCTTGGCTACTCGGGGGTAGGCGGTGTCAGGGGAAGAGGAATCTGTCTTGGCAGATTCCTCGGAGAGGGAGGGTGCTGTGGCTGCTTACTTCTTCGGGCGGGTCTGAAATATCGGAACGCCAGGGATGGACTGGTTCGCCGGAGGGCCTGGCGCCTCCAAGGGGACAGAAAAACCAGCGGCATGGGGGTGACCTCCGCCGCCGTACTTCACCGCAATCCGCGAGACATCGATACCGCCTTCCCGTGAGCGCATGCTGAAGTATCGTCGACCGTGCCGGTCATGCCAGATCAAACAGAACGGGCATGTGGCTGTCAGATGCTCTCCGATCTGGCTGGTGAGCACAGCGCTCTGCACACACGGCACGGTCTCGCCTTCGAATTCTACCAGGGCCATTTCCTGAAGAATCTGTTCAACTAGCTTGTTTTCATAGCGCAATATTGCCCGCCCTTCTTGCTCCAGAACGTCCCGCTGCATACAATCCCAGATGTTGAAATCATGAGGGTAAGCGCTCAGGGCGGCCGTGATTTCACGGCTGCCCGGCAACTTCCACGTAAACAGATCCTTGTCCTGCACATATTGCAGGAGCCATGGGGCACTGGTCCCATGCGCCCATTCCCAGGCGAGCACTGCGCCGCTCTTGTTTAAGTCGAATGTGACATAGGGCAAACCATCCAATGCTTCCTTGGCGGTGACATGATGATCGAGCACTTGGATGGACGCCGCGGACTTTGCCATGCCCTCCAACATCGGTCTGGGATAGCTGAAGTCGACGATGAGCACGTGGCGGCCGGACGGATCTATCGGGAGTGGTTGACCATGATCCACAGGGACGAAAGCCGCCGCCGGATATTTCTTCCAGATCGCCCAGGCGGCGGCGAATCCATCGGCACAGTTGGCGTGGTACAGGACGAGATCGGGCGTCATGGCCGCGGAGTATGGCATAACCGTCCAAGATCGTTCCACACGCTTCGAGGATCTTCGGTAAGGGAGTGCTCCCCACGAAAGAAGGCCGCACAATTTACAGGTCTCACCAGAGTATGTTACAAATAGGTGCGCTGTGTTCGACTAAGCGGTGACCTGCCAGAATCACCTCAATCCGGAGGAGATGATGATGCGAGTGCTTACGTGCGGCCTGTTCTTAATGGCTGGTCTCGCGGTAGCGCCTAGCGTTCAAGCCGCGAATCACATGCACCCTCCCCCTGAACCGCCACAGGAACAAATCATCGAAGAGCTTTATGACAATGAGGCGGGCCTCGTAATCTTCACCTATTCCTTAAAAAGGGACGGTGTCGTGGACTATGTCACGGGCCGCAAAGTCATCACCTGGAAAGTCAACGACTATGGGCACGGCGTGTACGACATGGAGCTTTTTCCGGTTTTTTATTGGTACGATCGAGCGCTGTGGCGTGATATGGATTCTGACGGCATCAACGGCAACGAAATCATCTATATGGAAAACGTCACTTTTGACCGGCTACGGTACAGATAATACATCAATCCCAGGGACAAAGGCACTGTCTTGGGAGGGCCAGGGCTGGGCGGGTGAGATAGAACTTTATTGAGGCAGCACCCATGAAAATTTGTACCAGCCTTTCCCGCGCGACGACCACTGCCGATGCCGTCGAGACCATCTGCCGTGAGGTGAAGACAGAATTAGGGCCGAATCCCGTGGATCTCGCCTTTGTCTTTTTTTCCCCGCATCACAGCGGCTCAGCCGACTTTCTCGCTTCGATCATCGCTGATCGTTTGCAGCCGAAAGTCCTGTTGGGATGCTCCGCAGAAAGCATCATCGAGGGAAAACAGGAGATTGAGGGACTGCCCGCGTTATGCTTGTGGGTTGCCCATCTTCCGGGTGCCGACCTCGTGCCATTTCACCTACGCTTCGAACAGAATGAAGGAGGTGTTACGACGACGGGATGGCCCATCGATATGCCCGATGCTGAGAGCGAACCTTCCATTCTCGTTGTCGGGGAGCCGTTTACGACACCGGTTGAAGCCCTTTTGGGAGAACTGCGCGGACGTTATCCGAATGCACCGGCGATAGGCGGCATGGCCAGCGGCGCCCATCAACCCGGCGGTAACCGGCTCATCTTCAATGGCCAGGCCGTCGAAGACGGGGCCGTGGGCGTGGTGCTCACTGGTGCCGTGCGGCTTCGTACGGTCGTCTCGCAAGGGTGCCGTCCTGTCGGCGAGCGGTTCATGATCACCCAGGCCGAACAGAACATCGTCCACGAATTGAGCGGAAAGCCCGCCCTCGAACGCTTGCGCGAAGTGTTCAGTCTTCTTCCTCCAGCCGATCAACAGCAAGCGGAGCGCGCCCTTCATTTGGGCATCGTCATTGACGAACATAAAGACCATTTTGAACGTGGCGATTTTCTCATCCGCAATCTTATCGGCGCCGATCAGCAAAGCGGCAGTTTTGCCGTCGGCGACATCGTCAAGGAAGGGCAGACGGTCCAGTTTCAACTTCGAGATGCCGCAGCTGCCAGTGAGGACCTGCACGCCCTCCTGACGGGAGAGCGCGCAGCCCAGCACGAATCCCCACCCGCGGGCGCCCTTGTCTTCAGTTGCAATGGTCGCGGAGAGCGATTTTTTCAGGCTCCACACCATGACGCGGGCGCAATCAGTGATGAAATGGGCGCCTTGCCCGTAGCCGGCTTTTTTGCGAGG
>JBBRRL010000188.1:0-5457 GCA_038200775.1 Nitrospirales bacterium | reverse complement strand
ACGATGGATGATTCAGGCATAGGGGGGCTTCGACGGGCGAAGTTGGCTTACCGGCCTATCCAGGTTGTGAAATCTTACACCGTCACGCGCGCGCAACCGTAGATTGGCTGACGGGCGACGACCTTGTGTTAACTCCTGCCCGCTCTCTATAATGGGACTAATTTTCAACGGTGTGTCATTTCGGTAAGTGAGCCTTATGGTGAAGGGCCAAGAGCAGGGCATTGAGCAGTATCGTCTCAAAGACGAACCGTTCTATGCCGAGACGAACGGGGAGATCGGGCTCTTCAAAGCCGCAGCGTCGAGCCTGATGCCGATCATGCTGAAAGGGCCGACGGGTTGTGGCAAAACCCGATTCGTCCAGCATATGGCGTATCGTCTCGGCCGGCCGCTCATTACCATCGCATGTCATGAAGATCTGACCGCGTCGGATCTCGTCGGTCGCTACCTCCTCAAAGGGGGCGACACCGTCTGGGTTGATGGTCCCTTAACGCTTGGCGTCAAACATGGCGCGATCGTCTATCTTGATGAGATCGTCGAGGCGCGCAAGGACACCACTGTGGTGATTCACCCGCTGAGCGATAATCGCCGCTTTCTGCCTATTGAGAAGAAAGGGCAAATGATTGAAGCGGTCGACGATTTTCTCCTGGTGATCTCTTACAATCCCGGCTACCAAAGTGTTCTGAAAGACCTGAAGCAGAGCACCAAGCAGCGATTCATGGCAATTGATTTTGCCTATCCACCGCGTGATCTTGAGGCTCGAATCATTGAGCGTGAATCAGGTGTGGAGAAGGAAATCGCAATGGCGCTGGTCAAAGTAGGAGAAAAGGCGCGCCATTTGAAGAACCACGGACTGGAGGAGGGGGTCAGCACGCGGCTTTTGATTTATGCCGGAGACCTCATCCGCAAAGGTATTACCCCAATGGCGGCGTGTGACGCGGCGGTGATCCGCCCTATCACTGATGACCTCGATATGCAGCAAAGCCTACGGGACATTGTGGCTGCTATTTTTTGACCGGAAGGACACGATCAAAGATGAACACTAAAGATTCCCCCCACGAAGCGGAGGGCGCTGGGTGCGGTAATGCCCAGATACCTCCACCGGAAGACCTATTGTCTGAGGACGAGCGGAAACGTCAGGCAATGCGCAAGCGGAAACCGTTGGGCGCGGTCGTGAAACCTTTGACGAAAGAACAGATCCAGGCACTGCTGGGCGACCCAGAAGTTAAGGAACGAGACAATCTCTCGGACGCTCTACCGAAGGGTTGGGATGAGGATTATCAAGATGAATTCTAGGCGTCACTGCGCATCAGGTTTGACAGATGGCGCTAGATGGCGAAGCGCGCGCCCCTTGCTCGGGGTCGGGTCGAGCACCACGCCATAGGTCTTTTTTCCTTCATGGCCGTCCGGTAAGTATTCAGTGATCGGAAGGCCATCCGTCCGTACAAATAACAGGCAGTGGCAGTACTTGTAGACTTGCATTTCGTCGCACGCACAGATCCAGCGCCGTAGCTTCGCTTCGGCTGGCTTGTCCGGGTAGAAATTGCAGGGACACAGCGGTTTGCCGAATTCATCGACATGCGAAGCTAGGCCTTTGATCACGACTTCAGTGCAAGTCGGATTCGGATGCATGCTCGTGCCAGTCTTATTGGCGAAGCCCGCCACAAATTTTCTCATCTTTTCGAGACTTTTCGCACTGGGCTCGATCATGAAAATCCTCGCTTAAACTACATTGTAGGGGCGCCCTACCGGAGTGTCAAATTATGAAAAAGGGGACAGACTACTTTGTTTAAGGCATTCTCCTGAACAGTCGGCGACCACCCCAAGCAAAGCAGCCTGTCCCCTTTCTTATCGTATGCTATAATTCCCGCCCTATGCCTGGCGATCTATCTCCCCAATTCACCCTGCTTCTTGCGGAGTTCCTTGAGGAAGATCAATCAAAATTACACGCCGCACGGCTCGGGATGTATGGGAATGTCGCGGAATTGCTCACGTTATTGATGGAGTTGCGCGAACGCTCGCCGAAAGCCGCCGCACTGGCAGTCAGAGCGCTCCCTGGGTTGATAGAATTCCTGCCCGAAGCGGAACTGCTGCTCTGGGTCGATCTTGCCGTCGCACTCAGCGAACACTCCGGGGCAATCGCGCTCAAGTACTGCGCAGAAGCCGAGACGTCTCTTAAGCTCCTTTCGCCGGAGGGGAGAGGTGCGGTGCTCAGGGTGGCCCTGGAATTGGCTGACCAGGATGCGGCGCTCGCGTTGGAAGGGTTCCGCACGGGAGGCGATGCATCATCGATGATTGGAGTTGACGCGCTCTCATCCTGGGCGCTAATCGGCGCTGATCTCGCTCGGTGGGACTATGTGGTCGGCGTCGAATACTTTCGCCGAAGCCCGGAAGCGCTACGCGTCCTGTCTATTGATGATTTGAAAGCCTGGGCTTCGGTCAGTCTGAAGCTCGTAGTTCCCAACACTCTCGGCAAACCCGATTATATGGGAGCGCTCACATACATGCGGACAAGCGCAGCTCTGCTGGCTGAGTTACCTTCACCGGGCTCGCGCCAGCGGCTGCTGACTATGGTGGGTGCCTTGGCGGATCGAGGTCCAGCCCTTGCGATTGAATTGATGGGGGAGGCTCCCGGCCTGCTTCGCCGGTTACCCACTGCTGAATGGCAGGAGCGAGTGCTGAGGTATGGGCTGCTCGTCGCAGACAAGGATCCCGAAGCCGCTGTTGCTTATGTGCGCCGAGCCTATGAGGTGCTTACTCTGATCGGAGATAATGCTGAACCCTCGCTCGCCATGGAGCGCTTTGAAGACTGGTTCAAGGCCGGCATGGAAGTATTGGATCTCAATCCCGAGGCGGCACGGGCTTACTTTGCAACTGAGACGCGAAAAGCGATGGAAGCACTGGAGCGGGCGGCCAGCGGAGTGGCGTTGAAGGACGTCGTGCGTGTCCTGAAATTTTTCGCCGAGGGACTGAGTGGAAAGCCGTTGACGATTCGTCAGCACGACGGCGAAGTGTCGTCCTCGCAAACCACGTCGGGTGAAGGCATTATTGGATTGCCGATTCGCATGCAGCGGTATCCGGGTCGCAGTGATAATTTACGCATGTACAAGCTAATGACGGCGCACCAGGCAGGCCGTTTTGAGTACGGCACGTACGATTTGGATCTGAATTCCGTGGAGGATCTGGCGGCGCAGGCATGTCTTCGGTACGGTCGGGCGGCGCCGACGCATCTGCGCTCCCTTGAGGATCTCTTCCATTGCTACCCTCAGCCCTCTCTCATTCGAGACATCTGGAAGCTCGCAGAAGATGCCCGGATAGACGCGCGCCTAAAGGCCGAGTACCCCGGTCTCCGCCGCGACATGGAAGACCTGCTCGGAGATGAGCTGCCTAAACGTACGCTCACACACGGAATGTCTGTGAAAGAGATGATCGTTGAGCTGTTGCTTCAGCTGTCCGCCGACTGGCATGATGCAGTGCGTATTCCATTTGCGCTCGAGGATGTCGTCACGCGCGCATGGGCTCTCTTGCGGAGCGTCGCTCATTCTGACGTCTCAGCCGAAGGGGTGCTGCGTGCGGTGCACCGGGCCTATGTCCTCATAGAAGAACTCACGGCTGCTTCTGAGTCCGCGTCTGAGGGTGAGCCTGCGGAACCGTCTGATTTGCCGGACACGCCACGAGAAGGAGAGTCGCAAGGGGGCGCCTATAGACCGCTGGAAAACCTTGCGTATCGTGGGCCAGTGGCGATTCAGACTGGACCTGCAGGTGCCGAGGTGAACAACGCACCAGCCCACCCCGGCGCGGCCAAGCCAGCGCCATCTCCCGTGACCGGGAGTCTGCCCTCGCGGGAGCCTTCACCAACTGTCGCTGAAACGGAGCGTCCTGCATGTGAAGCAGGCTTGTCAGCAATGGGATCTTCTCCCGGTGGCTCGGAGCCTCCCGAGGCATGCCCCCAGCCAGTCTCTGACGAGACGGAAGCCTTGTCAGAAGGCTCGTCCGGGCCGAAGCCCGGGGAGGATCGGCACATCTTCTTTTATGATGAATGGGACGGCCGCATTGTGGATTATCGTTCCAATTGGTGCCGAGTCATCGAGGAGACTGCGGCGGAGGGATCCGGAGGATTTGTTGAGCGAACGAGGACGACCCATGGCAGAACCATCGCTTTGATTCGCCGCTATTTCGAGGGAATTCGGCCGTCGGCTTTGCGGCGTTTACGTCGTCAGTCGGACGGCGAAGAGGTGGATCTCGAAGCGGTGATTGAAAGCCTTGTCGAGCAGCGTGCGCAGACAAGTCCCACGGAGGACGTCTACATTCGAAAGGATCGCCGAGAACGCGATGTGGCTGTCGCATTTCTCGTCGACCTGAGCGGCTCGACCGGACGTCAGATCGGGCCCGACGGGCAGCGTATCATCGATGTCGAAAAGGATGGTCTGGTCTTGCTTGCGGAAGGCCTCGAGGCGATCGGAGATCAGTACGCCCTCTACGGATATTCCGGGCAATCGCGGAACCAGGTTAAATTTCTTTTGTTGAAGGACTTTGACGAGCGGTACGGACCGACAATCTGGCGGCGCATTGATGCCGTCCGCCCGCTCGTGCAGAACCGCGACGGTGCTGCCATCAGGCATGCCGCGCATCGCCTTCTCGAGCGATCGGCTCGAGTGAAACTGTTAATCCTGCTGAGTGATGGGCGCCCGCTGGATGACCTGTATGGCGACGAGTACGCGTTGGAGGACACGAAGGCTGCGCTCCAAGAAGCGAGAGCGAAGGGCATTCATCCTTTTTGCGTAACGGTCGACCATGAGGAGTCCGGGTATCTGGCAAGAATGTACGGAGACGTAAGTTATATGATCATTGATCGTGTCCAGTCTCTCCCTGAGCGACTTCCCAGAATCTATCGGATGTTAACCACATGACCGAATCGGCCGGGCGTGGCACGGACGAGAGGCAGATCCCGGCATGGGTCTACAAGCTCTTCACGGGTCACGCCTATCCCTATGTTCGACGGCAGGCCAAGTTCGCTTATAAGCGTGAGCCCACGCCAGACGACATCAAGCTTAAATTTTGGGAAATCTACCCGCAGTGCTGGGTCAAAGTGCTGCAGGAGATAAAAACGGGGATGATCGTGAGTTTCATTGAGTTGGGGCGTTACGAGCCGGCGACATTCCAAGCGTTGATCGATTGTCCTGAGGAGTTCTTGGCCCACACCTATGGCAAGAAGAAGATCAAGCTGAATTTCTATCTGGGTGAGAACTTCGTCTGTACCATTAATTTCAAGGTTGCGGGTTGGAGCTCTCATGATGACGATGGGGGAGACCATTAACGTGGCACGTGAAAAAATCACCGTCGTGGGCGCGGGCAATGTCGGGGCAACGACGGCGCAGCGGCTTGTGGAGGCGGGGTGTTACGATGTCGTCCTGCTCGATATCGTGGACGGCGTTCCTCAAGGCAAAGGGTTGGACCTTT
>JBBRRL010000187.1:0-5485 GCA_038200775.1 Nitrospirales bacterium | reverse complement strand
CGCGCTGAACCAATCACAGTGATAATTCGGCTACCATCCAAGCGGCGAGAGTAGACGAGATAATCAATGATGCGCGTGGAACGGGTTTGCACTTCACCCGCTCGCCCGTGTCCCGGATTCACAATTACGTATCCCCTTGTTGAAGGATCGTTTTGCAGTTCGATAGCGAAGTTATCCAAGCGCGCCTTCTCATCGTTTCGCGCGAGGACAGGAAACTCATCGAAACTCCGGCAGCTGAGTGGTGCTGGAAATTGCACAGAACAGGTTGCCGAACAGTCCAGGCTATATCCGCCCGTTGAAAGGGTGGCCGTTAATGTCTGGCCCTCCAAACCACTTGTATCAACTCTTATTGAGCTGGTTCCCTGACCCTCAATGATTCTGCCGTTGGAAACGGTCCACGTGTATGCATGGGTGACGTTGCCTAAAATTCCTCGGAGCGTTGAACTAAAAGTCACGGGCTGCCCGGGCTGAACTCTATCGGGACAACTAATTGAGACATTAGGACAAGCAGGTGACGGGGGCGGACACTCCACCAAAACCCCGATAGAAGAGAATGCCTGGCAACCACTGTCTGCATTTCCAGTGTCAATCTCTACAAAGGCTTCGTAATAACCCGGTTTAAGACCGGAGAGATCCCACGTCGCTGCCGTCCCATCGCCCACGATGCGTCCAACCGGGCTGGTCCAACGGTATACAATCGGATGTCCATCGGAAGAAGTTGCTCTCGCATTCAGACGAACTAATGCTGAAGTGGCGTCCCCCAGGCACGAGCTAACCACTGACCGATCCGATATGAGATTTAGCGTTGGAGCAGTGTAGGCAGTCCCGTGCCTCGTTAACTTTTGAGCAAACGCTCGGGGCCCCCATAGATTCGCTCCGAGCATCATAATAGCTAACAGAAACCCTGGGAGAACTCGGCGACGGCTAAACCTGAGTATTCCTTTATGCATTGAATTTGGTTCGGAAGAACTACGCATATTCTCCAGTTTGCAACCCCCGTAACCTAATGTTTGCGACGCTTGAGTGGACCTTCAGCAGCCGGGCTAGCATCGCCAGCTTGCACCGTGGGTCTCGGTTGCGGCGGAACTGCTCCCCGGGGTACAACCCAAACCTCGACACAGTCGTCCTCCCGAAAACCTCCGTTTATTAGCGTAATTCGTGAAGCGTCCACTTTTCGATGTAGCACAAGATAATCTCGAGCCCTTGCGAGTAGCCGAGCACTTTCTCCAGCGCGACTCGTGCGGCCAGCATAAGCAATTAAATATGTTGTCGTCGATGGATCGTTTTGCAGCTCCACGGCTAAATTGTCGAGACGTGCTTTCTGATCGTCGTAAGAGCAGTTACAACAGGTATCAAACTCGCTTCCAACAATATCTCGCTTTGGGGTACGCGGCGTGAAGGTGGAGGTTTGCACCGTTTGCCTGCATAAAGGATTGCCCGAGCCATCATCAACTACCAAAGTGGCGACGATCCGCTCACCGCCTAATCCAGTTGAGTCAACTGTGATTACGGATGTGCCGGCGCCGCTGATTATGCGGGCATTCGCAGGATTGACCGTCCACGTGTAAAGCAGCCCAGCCGCGCCGTTATAATTAACCTCCGCTGCGTAAGTAATTACTTCTCCGTCGCTAACCTGAGAGGGCCCCGAGAGCTTAACTGGAAAAGGGCAAAGAGAGGCAGCTACAGGGGCGTTTGGCCGGTAGTTGATGGATACACATTTGATACGCCCAGCCGGTAGATCAATCTCGCGGCGCCACTGTTGGCCGTCTGGCAAGGCAATGACAACAGTATGCAGCCCAGGGTCTAAATGTTCAATTGACGTAAGATCGGCAGTAGTTTTTCCATACGCCTTCCCATCAATTTGCAGGTCAAGACCAGCCGGGTTTGACTGGATCTTGAGGGTTCCGTAGTTCGGTTTTGTCTTCTTTTTGGCGTAGGTTGTCTCCGACGGGATTGCGACACAAAAGGTCATTGCCAGTAGGAAGACGAAGACATGTCTCTTGTAAAGGCTATGTTTATTCGTACCCATCTCGGATCTCATCAGTTGTCCCGCGTTACTAGATTTTTAATCTTACGCCGACGCAAACGCACTCCAAACGCTGCGAGACCTGTGCCCAATAGAAGCAGCGATGCAGGTTCCGGAATCGGCGCAGTCGCCGGAGGCGTAGGCTTAAGAGTCGGAACGGGTGTTTCTAAATGGTCGCCAGGGTGAATAAAAAACAGTGGAACTGCTGCCAGGAATAACAGAGGCCACTTTGGAAAGCCCCCGCCGGCGATGATAATTTCACCACAATCGCAGACTGTGCCCTGAACCGAGCCCGACCTGATTTGTTCTGTAATGGGTTGTTGCCAATCAGGAATTATTGCTAAGCCCGCGAATAGTGAGCCTGGGAGGTTATTCTTTGACGCTGCGGGCATCTCAGTTGAGATCCTGCCATCGAATTTCCAACCGCCCCTTAGCCTGAGCTCAGGGGTGGTTTGTAGATTTCCCACGACCTGTATCACGTCACTGATAACCACCGGCCCGGCCTGCACGGACGTGCTAGACAGCAGGAGGGCCGTAAGAATCGCAAAGACTGGGCGGAGAACCGGATTCCTCATAATACTAAGCTAAATTGCTACGGACTTCAAAGCGCTAAAATCCAAATATAATCCTCCAACCTACGCCACACTTAAGGATCATTTTACGTGTTCGTCTGTTGCGTGGGGGCAAACGCCGGTCGGCAGGATCTAAAGCAGGGAGAGATATGCTCAGAGTTAACGCAAGTTAAGCGCCAGGAATTCACCGCAAAGAGGAGCGCTAAATTAATGGGGTTTTGCCAAGCAGGGCGGATTTGAGAAAGGCCAGCGTCCAAGACTCAGACTAGAACTCCAGATTTTGGACATCATGATCGCAGTGCCCACTCTAGCAAATCGCAAGCCTTCGGCAGTCAACTGTGTCTTTAGATGACTGTTGAGTGGGTATGATGCGGCGATGCTAGTTCTTCCTACTATCTGTTTTCTACAAACTGATGCTAAGAATGTTCCTCAACCACCCCGCTGAGCTAAAGCAGTTCGATCCCTTTCTTGGGAAGTTCAATGTATCTGGTAAATTCGCCAAATTGCAACGGATTGGCACTCTTGAACTGAAGAGGGCAATCAAAGGCTGGTACTTTGACTCTCATCGTGTTGTGTCTCGCTTCAGCAGCCAATGTTGAATGCCCAACTGTGCAGTTCCTGAGTAGAGTCACTATCTGTGTCCTTGTACTGACTGCTTTACCCTCACCGAGGCTTACTCGCTGGTCTATTCTACGTTAACATCCACACGATTATGTTCCCCGGTGGTGAGATTCGGGACAGATTCAACTTCAACCCGTGCCCGAGCCGGCGACGCTCCTCCTACTCGGCACGGGGCTGGCGAGCGTCATCGGCGCGGTGCGCAGGCGGCGTAATCAACCTTCCGAAAACGGATCGGATCCCTACCGAGCATCAAACAGGCTGACCTCGGGTTTGCTAAGGTCCACTGGAAGGGACTTGTGATTTACACTTTCGTATAGGCAACCTCAAAGGAATCTCCCTAAAGGTGATTCTCCTCTGAGTTAGGTGGGTAGCTCTTAAAGACTATTCATCGCCAATCTCATTTGATTCTAGACAAAGCAAAAAGGGGACAGGGGTACTCTCCCTGAACCCCTGCCCACCTTGAAAACAAGGACGAAATCCTCGCCCCTTAAAGAGGCGCGCCTTTTAGTCTGAATAAACTCTTATTCGGTGCTTTATCCCGGAAGGCTTATATCGTCAAAAAAAACCAGCCTCCCACGGGTTCCTGGAAGTTAAGTGTAATTGGGAGTTGTTAAGTACATGCGCCGTGTGAATATGAAACAGTTTGACAGCAATCCCCATCGACTCTCGATTGTACCCCCAACCAGCGGGCGCGCTGTGCCGCACTTTGAGGCCAGTGCTTCAGAGGTCAATAGGTCGTTTCACAGCTGGTGGGACGCACTTTACGAGGACGATCCGTTATCGATGAGTGAGAAGACCGAAGCTGCAATTGCGTTATGGCACCAGAGGCCCATAAGACCCATTGACGCTATTCGAGTAGACCGCGCGACGGTGCGAGAGGGCAAAACCCATCGTTATTGGCCGCGAGAAGTTGTGGAAAAATTTCTCGCCGCCGAAGTAATCCGCCGCAATATGGTCTAGCTCCACTCGATTCGAGCCACCCGACGACTACCAAATCCTCAGTAGAAATCAAGTTATTGTTAATGGCCAGGAGATCCAGCTTTAAGGAATTGCTCCAACATGTAGTCCAACTGTGTGAAGTCGATGGGTTTCGGAAGGAAGTCGCTGAAGCCAACCCCTAGCTTGGACGCAATGACTCCGGGTATCGTGTGCGGTACAAGCAATGACCGGCACGTCGCGTACTTCGGGAACTTCACGAAGCAGTCGGACGGCCTCGAACCCATCCATCACGGCGACAGATCCATTATTATTAAGTTGGGACGCTCACTTTTCGCTATCTTTACTGCTTCCGAGCCGTCGCGACGCATGTAGTAGCTTCCGACTAGCTTCCTGATCATCAACCACCAGGATGACATGACTGTGGTTGTCTGTTTGGCGCAAGCCCCCTCCACCCGCTCTGATTACACGGAAGAACGCTCGCTTGGTTTAGGCTAAGGCGGGGGACCTCGTCTTCGGTCGTTCCTCGCGGTGGCAGCAAACTACGCCGACATCAAGGACAGTCAATATTCTAAATAGTCCCGACACAGATAAATCGGTTTCTTGAAACAATACTGACAACTCACCCAATGAAAGCGGGCCGCGATGAAAAGGGCGGTGTTAGCGACGATAACGCCTGATATACTAGTGGCTGATTACGAATAATGGCTGTTTCTTCAGCCTCGACGTAAACCCTACGGATATGGAGTCTGCCCCTGAATTGCGCCACAGCGCCTATGGTTGGCTCGCAGTGACCGCTGAAGCCATGATGACGAGTCGAGCCACGCATCTAGGGACGTCGCGTTGGCTCGTCAGATTTACGCGCAATTCGCGCGAATGTTTGGCCGGACCTTGGAACCTAAAAAGGATGGGGGACAATTCCGAATCGAGGATTCAGATAGGATTAGCCATCGCACCTGTTCCTTTGAACCTGGCTGGTAAGAACAGGGCGCAGGTGGGACTTGGCAGCTACCTCGTCAACGCTGTTGGCGATTGCAACGGCTGCCATCACGCCCCTCTCTCCAATTCTTCACCCTATGCGCCTGGCCACGATCCCTTTCGGGGGCAGCCGAAAGAGGTCGAGCAGGCTGGTTACCTGGCCGGTGGCGCACTCCTGTTTGGCCCCTTCCTCCCTCGCAACCTAACCCCCGATAAGACCGGCCGGCCGGAAGGTGGCGCCTCATTTGAAGAATTCCGCAACATCATGCGAACTGATATTGATCCGGATCAAGCACACCCCCAGTTTGGACCATTTCTTCAGGTGATGCCCTGGCCAGCGTTCCAAGACATG
>JBBRRL010000186.1:0-5486 GCA_038200775.1 Nitrospirales bacterium | reverse complement strand
GCTGACCGCCTCGGGCCCGTACACCTGAGCAAGAATGTCCTCTCGGAGGACCTCCTTGGCTGGGCCCAATGCATATAGTCGAGTCTTGAGTAGCGCGAGACGGTCTACAAACGGGGCAATAAGATTGATGTCGTGAGAAACGAGAAGAACCGTCAGGTGCAGGTCCCGATGTAGGTGCCTGATGAGATTCAGAATAGTATGCTGGGTGGGAGTATCAATCCCAGTAGTGGGCTCGTCCAGGAGCAGGATCTGCGGGTGCTGGGCCAAGGCACGCGCGATAAATACCCGCTGTTGTTGACCGCCCGAGAGTGCTCCTAACGCGCGGCGCCTTTGGTCTGCCATTCCCACGTCCTCGAGCGCGTGCTGCACGATCTCGCGGTCGGCCTTACCGGGCCTGCGAAACAGGCCGATCACGCCCGAGCGCCCCATCATGACCGTTTCCTCGACCGTGATCGGGAAGTCGGGGTCCACGCGTTCCTTTTGTGGGAGGTACCCTATGCGCGCGCGGTGGTAACACTGCAGTTCTTGGCAGGCGCAATCAAAGATTTGGAGAGAGCCGGATGACGGCGGAATCAGTCCGAGGATGGCACGCAGCAACGTGGTCTTGCCGGAACCGTTGGGTCCGATGACACCGATGAATTCCCCATCGTCAATCTCAAACGTGATGTCCTCAAGCGCCAGGCCATGAGCATAGCTAAACGTCGCATGATCGAAGCGGATCAGCGGTTGGCCGTGATGATGGTCACTGTGGTGCGGGTGGACGTGTCCCATGTGCGGCCTATGATTGCAGCGCCTCGACGAGCTTTGCGATATCGTACTGCAGCATCGACAGATACGTCTCTGTGCCTTTGATCGCACCAGGCAATGTGGAAAGTAGAACGATATGCGCGCCTGTTTCCATGGCAAGAGTTTCCGCCATTTTCTGATTGAGCTGAGGCTCTGAGACAATCACTTTGATCTTTTCCGTCTTCATGCGCCTGGCCAGGCGGGCAAGCTGGGCGGCGGTGGGTTCGGAGCCGACCTGCCGGATAATGTCGCCCTCGATTTGAAACCCGAACCGCCGGGCGAAATATGGCCAGGCTGGATGATAGGTCACGATCCGCCGGTCACGGAGGAGGGCGACATGACTCTTGAGCTCCTGTTCGGAATCGCTCAGGCGTTTGAGATAGTTGTCGAGATTGGTCCGGTACTCGCGCGCGTTGGCCGGGTCGGCTTCTATGAATGCCTGCGCGATGTGTCGTGTCATGATCTTTGCGTTCTCAGGATCCAGCCAGATATGAGGGTTGCCCTGAGAATCGGGGTCACCGGCATCGCGGATGATGACAATATCCCGCGATGTCGTCACGACGTGCAGGCCGGGACTTCCGGCATTTTTCACCAGGCCTTGCACCCACACTTCCAATCCCAGCCCAATCTCGAGCAACAGCTTGGCCTCAGTGATGACCCTTAGGTCGCTGGGTTTGGGGGAGTAGGAATGTTCGCTTTCAAAACCGGTAATTAAGGACGTCACATGGACATGCTCGTGACCCACCTGCTCTGCGAATTCCTTCAGAATAGGAAGGGTCGCCACCACGTTCAGCGGCGTGGCAAAGGCGAGCGATGCGTTGAGGATCAGAAAAAAAATGACCGTGCGGCAGGCAACAATCGCAGGCTTCAGCATGGCCGAACCTAACAGCCCGGTCCTGCAATGTCAACGAATGCGAAGGTCAGTTATGCCAGGTGCGGGCGTCAGACTGTATCAGGCGTTCTGCTTCGATGGGACCCATCGTTCCGGGTTCGTATTCCGACAACCATTTCGTGCCGTGCTGGTGCCAGCCTTCAAGAATCGGCGTGATCCACGCCCAGGAAGCCTCGACCATATCCCTCCGCATAAACAGGGACGGGTCGCCGGCCATCACATCCAACAGCAGCCGTTCATAGGCTTCAGGCGAAGGCACGCCGAATGCTTCCCCGTATCGGAAATGCATTTCAACCGGGTGGGTTCTGGCCTTGGTGCCAGGCGCTTTTGAAATAATGCGCAGTGACAGGCCTTCTTCAGGCTGGATGTTCAACAACAGCACGTTCGGTGCGAGTGGATGCTCCGGATCAGTATTAAACAGAATCTGGGGGATCTCTTTGAAATACACGGCAACTTCACTGGCCCGCTTGGCCAGCGTTTTTCCGGTGCGTAGGTAAAAGGGCACCCCCGACCATCGCCAGTTCTCCAAAAAAAGCTTTATCGCCACATAGGTTTCGGTCGTAGAGTCGGGCTTGACCCCCGGCTCGCGTCGATACCCGGGCACCTCCACCCCGTTCACCGTACCGGCGCTGTACTGCGCACGCACCGTGTACTTCAACACATCTTTTCCGGTGATCGGCCGAAGGCACCGCAACACATCCATACGCGCATCCCGCACCACATTCGGCTCCAAGGAGTACGGCGGTTCCATCGCGATGAGACAAAGGAGCTGCAGCATGTGATTCTGTACCATGTCGCGCAACGCTCCCGCTTCCTCGTAGTAGCTCGCGCGTGTCCCGACGCCCTCAGCCTCCGCAACGGTGATCTGGATGTGATCGATATTCTTATAATTCCAGATCGGCTCAAAGATGCTGTTCGCAAACCGAATGACTAATAGATTCTGAACTGTTTCCTTCCCGAGGTAGTGGTCGATCCGGAAGACCTGGGATTCGTCAAAGACCCTGGCCACCGCTTCATTAATCTCCACGGCGGAAACAAGATCCCGGCCGATGGGTTTTTCGATAATGAGGCGGGAGAAGGTCTTCTGCACGCTGACTGGCTGAGCAAGTCCGGCTTTCCAAAGGCCCTCGACGGTCACGACTATCGCCGTGGGAGGGATGGCCAGGTAAAAGATGCGATTTCCCGACAGGCCGAGCTTGGCTTCAATGTCGAGGAGCCGTGCCCGCAAGTCCAGATAGGACTGCGGTTGATTGACCGCGCCCGTGACCCAGAAGAGCCGCTGTTCGAACTTCTCCCAGATCGAGTCGTTCAAAGGTTGCCGCGAGTATTTCGTGATGCCTTCGCGCGCGAACTTGCGGAAATCGTCGTCGCTGAGGGGCGTGCGGCCGGTACCCATGACAGTGTAATTGTCAGGCAGTTGACCGTCCAGAAACAGATTGTACAGGGCCGGAAGGAGCTTCCGGCGAGACAGATCGCCCGATCCACCGAAAATGACGAGGGTACAAGATTGCGGTGGGAGGGTATGGGGCAACTCTGCCATGGCGGTCCTTAGTCCCGTTTCTTGACGGCATGCCCGCCGAAAGCCTTGCGCATGGCGGCCAGCATTTTTTCGGCAAAGGACTCTTCCTGGCGTGAACGAAAACGCGTGAACAGCGCCGCGGTGAGTGTTGGAACGGGCACGGCTTTGTCCAGAGCCTCAAGGATGGTCCAACGGCCTTCACCCGAGTCCTGCACATAGCCTTTGAGGCCCTCCAACTTCGGATCTTCTTTCAGTGCAGCGGCTGTCAACTCCAACAGCCACGAGCGTACGACGCTGCCGCGGAGCCAGAGATCGGCGATCTTTGTCAGGTCAAGGCTGAACTGGCTCTTGGACATGAGTTCGAAGCCTTCCGCATATCCCTGCATCATGCTGTACTCGATGCCATTGTGGACCATCTTCACATAATGCCCAGCCCCGTTACCGCCCATACGGGCCCATCCGTTTTCCGGAGCCAGTGTCGTGAAAATCGGAGCGAGCGTCTTGACCACGGTTTCTTCGCCTCCGACCATGAGACAGTATCCAAGTTTCAATCCCCACACCCCGCCGCTGGTGCCGGCGTCCACATAGTGGAGACCCATGTTCTTCAGGACTGCCGCGCGCCGCACGTCGTCATGAAAATGGGTATTGCCCCCATCGATGAGAGTGTCGCCGCTCTGCAGCAAAGCCGCCACGGTATTCACGGTGCCTTCCGTGGGGGCGCCCGAGGGAACCATGATCCAGATGGCACGTGGGGGCTTGAGATGACCGACGAGGTCGTCGAGAGACTTGGCTCCTACGCAGCCCAATGTCTCCGACTCGCGCACAAGCTCCAGTGACAGATCATAGGTGACAAGATCATGGTTGCCCTGACGCAACCTGGCGACCATGTTCATACCCATCTTCCCGAGTCCGATGAAACCGAGTTGCATGGCGACTCCTTTCGCCGCAAGCGCCCACGCTCTCAACGTTATCATTATCCGGCGTTCCAATCCAGTTCCTTGACCCTACAGAGCGTTTCGCGTAGCCTTCCGGATTGCCGAATGAGGCAGATATACTTACTGTGTCGTCACATCCTTTTGAGTGACGTGGGATCACTTGCGCCAGGGCATGACCTTTCATGAAAGTTATCGGGCTCATGTCCGGGACCTCCGCGGACGGGGTGGATGCAGCCGTTGTCGACATCGCCGGGCGCGGCCACCAGCTCACGCTTAAACTCATCGCGTTCCGAACGTATCCGTACCACGCTGATTTTCGTGCCCGCCTGTTGAAGGCTATGACGGAAGGCGGATTGCGAGAAATCTGTCATCTGAACGCCGCGCTTGGGGACTGGTTCGCGCGCGCCGCGCTGCGTGTCAGGCGGCTTGCTGCGCTGCCAACTCGCGACGTGGTTCTCATTGGTTCGCATGGACAAACGTTTCAGCATGCCCCGGTACCAAGGCACGAGCGCGGAATTGGGAAGATCCGGTCAACGCTTCAACTTGGCTCGCCCACGGTCATTGCGGAACGCACCGGCATAGAGACCGTGGCAGATTTCCGGACACGAGACATGGCGATCGGCGGGCAAGGCGCGCCGCTGACCCCTTACCTGCATCATTTGCTGTTTCAGGATTCACGGCGCACCCGGGCGGTGGTGAACATCGGAGGCATCAGCAATCTCACCTTCCTTCCCGCGCGAGGATCGCTGCGGGCAGTGCGCGCATTTGATACGGGTCCAGGTAACATGATCATCGACGGGGTCATCCGCCATCTTACGAATGGCCGAGTGACCTTTGATCGGGGCGGCCGGTTGGGAGCTAAGGGAAGAGTCCACGAGGGCCTTCTAAAAAGGATGCAGCGCCATCCCTACTTGCGGCGACGGCCGCCCAAGTCAACAGGCCGGGAAGAGTTCGGGGAAGAATTCTTACAAGATTTGATCCGGGCTGGTCGGGGGCCTTCAGTCACGCCCGCCGACCTGATGGCCACGGTGACCGCCTATACCGCGCAAACGATAGCTGATGGACAGAAATTTCTCTCGGAGCGCGTCGATGAAGTGCTCATTTGTGGAGGGGGTGCGAAGAACGTCACATTGATGCGAATGCTGCAGAAGGCCTGGGGGAGCGTACCGGTTCAACCCGTTGAGGCGCTCGGATGGAACGGGCGAGCCCTTGAGGCCGTCGCCTTTGCGGTGTTCGCCTATCAAGCGTTGCACGGTGTGCCCTGTAACCTGCCGGCCGTCACGGGCGCAAAGAGGGCTGTCGTCCTAGGCGTGACCGCTCCCGGGGCTGGTCGCGCGCGGACGAACTCGCGCGT
>JBBRRL010000185.1:0-5490 GCA_038200775.1 Nitrospirales bacterium | reverse complement strand
GATCGCCCCGAACGTGGGAGTCAGCAGTGCGATGCTTTCGACGATCTCATCAGGGTCCTGGGTATTTAAACAGATTGGAAAAGCGTCTACGCCTGCAAACGTCTTCAACAGCACCGAATTACCTTCCATCACCGGCATAGCCGCGTAAGGTCCCGGGTTACCGAGGTTCAGGACCTTGGAGCCATCCGTGACAAGGGCGATCGTGTTTCCACGGCAGGTGTATTCGAAAGACTTCTGCGGATCGGCGTGAATGGCCAGACACGGTTCAGCCACTCCAGGCGTATAGATCAGACTTAGCACGGAGCGGTCCCTGATAGGAACCTTGCTTTCAATACCGATCACGCCGCGGTGGCGTCTTCGTGACTGAAGCGCGTCGTCTGACGTCGGCATCGGCTACAATTGCCGGCGATCTTTCAGAATCGTGAGTCTTTGCGTGATGGCTGAAAGAACGTGCTTGTCTGCAGGAGGCGGTACCTGAAGAGCCGTCTCATATTCCCTGAGGGCTTCCTCCGGCGAACCAGAGGCTTCCAAAGACAATGCGAGCCCTGCGTGCGCGGCGAAGGAGTCGGGGTCGAGCGCAAGCGCCGCGCGATATTCAGCGATGGCTTCATCAAACTTTCGCTGCGCGGCCAGAGCTTCTCCAAGGGCCGAATGAACTGAAGGAGACTTGAAACCAAGCCTCAGAGCCTCTCGGTAGGCGTTCACGGCCAGCGCCGGCCGCTCTAACTCCGCCAAAATCATTCCGAGGTGAAAATTGGCATAGGCATTGAGATTTCCGGTATTGTCGGGGTTTAGGCGTATCGATTCGACAAGCTCGGCCATGGCCAGGTCATACTCTTTGATTTCGGCATACGCAATGCCGAGTTTCAGCCGCGCTTCAGCATCCTCCGGTGACTCGCGCACCGCCTGCTGGGGGTCTTCGATGACTGAAGCGCTCTGCAAAACCGGTTGAGCCTCTGCCAGCAAGAAGGGTCCGGTGGCAAGGACAGCGCCGTAAAGCAAAAAACCCATCATCATGTGCTCAGTTCCTGTGGAATGCGCTCAACGCTGACGACAAGTATGACACCATCAAGCCACCAGTCGGTCCGTTATCTTCCCCTATATGACATGCATAAATTTTAGAGGAACGCCCCGATGGAAGCAAGATTCGGCGGGGAGTAGGGCACGCGTCCGAAATTACGAGTTAGGAAGATTTTTGAGGAGTTGCTCTGCGGCGGGCCGATACTCTTCCGCCCAGATTCGTCGAGGCGACGGATGAGATAAGAGGAGCAACGCTTGCGCCTGAACCCGCGCTTGAGCAGGATGGCCTGCCTGCACGTAATACTGCATGAGATCAAAGCGCGCCCGGCCCATGTCGGGATCGGATTCCACCGAACGGAGTAGATATTTCTCAACCTCCTCGCGTTTGCCGACAAGCAGCATTCGCAAGGGGCCGGGAGTTCGATACAGGAGCATCCCCATCATATGATTCGCGCCCGCATGGCCAGGCTCCAAGGCCAGCGATCGCAGAAGATGCGTCTCGAGATCAGCGAGAACGGCCGGAGAGACCTTCCAAAACGGCAGGAGATTCACGACATTGCCGCGATTTGCAGCCAGCAGGAAGTGTGCGTCTGCGCTGGTCTCTTGATAGCGTACCGCTTTCTCAGCCGACTGTTGGCCGAGTTTGTACCATGCCAAGGAAGAATCCTTCTCCGTCGCGCCATCCCCCAAGGCCAGGCAGACATTGGCCATTCGCACATATGGAAGTGCAGTCTGGGGTAGCAGGGCGGCAGCCTGCTGGTACAAGGACAACGCCTGCTCGAAAGACTGCGGAAATCTGTCCTCGGCCGCCAGTAATGCGTCGCCGCTCTCAATCAGATCTTCAACAGCCGATGCTCTTGCGTCTGCCGAGCTTGCAAGCATTAGCAAGGCTGCCAGACAGGTCAGGAGTAATCGTCCGATCGTACTACTTCTTTTCCCGGGCTTTACACAGAGGGCAACGGCAGAATTTATGTCGCAGAATGTCAAACGAATAAATGCCTGTGTCATGTCCGTCGCTCCAACGAAAACGCAGGCCGTACCTCCCTACCGCTTCGATGTCCTGAACGGCAATCAGCATCGGAATACCTGTAGGTTTAATACGCAGCTCCCCCGTCCATTCATCGGTACACGCAGCGCAGGGACAATGTTGGCGCAAGTACCTGACCGGATAGACGCCCTTGTGTCCGTCGCTCCATTCAATGCCCAGCACGCCGTTTTCAATCCAGTCCATATCCTTCGGTTGTAAGTCAGTCACAGCTCGCCTTCGTCAGGAGGATTGTTGATGACTCCCCGCCTCGTCACCCAGTGGTACAGTCCATACGCTGAAGCGAGCACCCCAGCAACGAGCAAACCCAACCCTGCCTGCATCACGGCCGGGTGACCTTCACTCAGCCCATAGGTGCCGAGAACGAATCCGAGCGCAACGAAGACCTTGCCAGTAACCCGCGCGATGACTCCCCCTGGTCCAATATCCGATGCCATGGTTCTCACATGATACCAGGAACTAGATGCGAGGGCTCACCGCCTGCGCGACCGACGGGCGGGAGGAGCGATACGGTGCCGGCGTCTCCGCAGCCAGTAGGTTATATGTTCGCGCAAGCCGGCGCCCCGCGACGCACTCTACGTAGAGTGCGATGACCTCCCGAAGTTCCTGGCGAACCGACGGCCCCGGCTTGAGTCGAGGCAACAGCGCGGGGTCCATTTTGAGCGCCTGACGGAAGAATGCCAGGCATGGCGGCGATACCACAGGACAGGGCATGGGTTCGCGACGCCCGCAGGCCACGCATAGGGTCCCCCCCCATCTTGGAGAAAAGAACCACGCGCCTCCGCTCTCACGCGACCGGCAATTCGTGCAGCGATCTATGTGCGGTAAATACCCGGCAAAGCGAAGGATCTCTACTTCATACAAGGCGGCCGTATGGCTTGGATCTGCGCTCTCGGTGATGGCATGAAATCCCTCCACCAAGGCATGAAAGATTCGGGGTACGGCATCGCCATCCGCAGTGATGGCACCGGCAAGGTTCGCGAGCCGTGCCGCGGCCGAAATCGCCTCGAGCGAATTGCGGAGCGTATGGAACGATTGCCGGATGTCGGCCTGCGAGATTCGATACAGCGAGTCGCCGTGCTTCTCGAATAGATTAAGATCGCAATGGACAAACGGCTCGAGGGCGCTGCCGAACCGACTCTTCATGCGCCGTGCACCGCGAGCGATACCTCGAACCTTGCCGTATTTCAACGTAAAGAAACTGACGATCCGGTCGGCCTCGCCCCATTTTCGGCTCTTGAGGACGATGCCCGCTGTCTGGAGAAGAGGCATAGATTATTTTAAATGCGCGAGAAAGGCGCTGGCCAACCCTAGATAAATCGCGGATCCGGTAATGTCATTGGCGGTCGTGACAAACGGGCCCGCCGCAACCGCCGGGTCCACGCCATAGTGTTTCAAAATGACCGGCATGATGGTCGCCATCGACGTGGAGACGACGAGGGCACACAGCATGGCCACGCCCACGACGAGTCCCAAGGTTAAGTTGATATGCATGATGGAGGCCACAAGCAGCGTGACAAGGCCACACAGTAAACCGATGATCAGTCCGATGCTTACCTCCCGCAAAAAGATCTTCCGGACATCGGAGAGTTCGATCCGACCGGTGGCCAGCCCACGGATCACCAGCGTGGAGGACTGCAAACCGACATTTCCGCCCATGGCCGCGATCACCGGAATAAACGTCACGACTGCCACCACTTCCTGAATGGTGAAGCGAAACGTCCACAGGATCAGCCCTGAAATCATACTTCCGATAAGATTCGTTAAGAGCCAGGGCACGCGCATCCGGACCGCGCTCAACACCGAAGAGGTCATAAACGTATCCTCCTCCTCGATCTTTGTGCCTGACATTTTCAGCATGTCCTCGGTGGCCTCTTCGCGCATGACGTCCACGATATCGTCCACGGTCACGATACCCACCAGCTTGCCGTCCTTCTCCACGACCGGGATTGCGAGGAGGTTGTATTGGGCGACCTGCTTGGCCACCTCTTCCTGATCGGTATCAGGTAAGACACTGATAATCTCTTTAGTAATCATGCTGCCGAGAGTCCGATCCGGGGAGCCCAGGAGTTGACGCAGGGAAAGGACGCCGATCAGCCTTTCGTCCCTGTCGGTGACGTAGACGTAAAATACATTGCCGATATCCGTCGATTGGAGTTTCCGGATCGCTTCCTGAACAGTGGTATTCCCCGGGAGCGCGAAATATTCCCCGGTCATGATCGACCCTGCGGTCTGCGGCTCGTATTTCAAGAGATCCTTGACCTCGGCGGATTCCTCAGGCTTCATCAGGCGTAGCACTTCCTGGGCGCGCTCGTCCGGCAGCGTGGTCAGAATATAGGCCTGATCGTCGTCCGGCAGATTGCGGAGTAGTGCAGCAATCTCGCCAGCGGAAACGTCCAGGAGAATCTCGGTCAGGTCCCCCTCCTCCATCTCGGCCAGGACCTGAGCCCTATTCCCTTCAGCCTTCACAAGCTCGAACACGGTTCGCTTCTCTTGCGAGGTATGCAAGTGATGCAGGACATTGGCAACGTCCGCGGAATGCATTTTGTTGACCATCCGCTCCAGGTGCGTGATCGCCCCGCGCCGAAGCAGCCTTCGAACGGAGTCCAGGATCATGGCAAAGCGGCTTGCCGTTCCGCCTCGTACCGCCGGCTTATCCGGCTTTTCGAGCTTATCAGGCCGATCCAATGGCATCGTGGCTAATACCCCAGCGCGGTCAGCATTTGCTCGTCCTGACGCCAGCCTTCCTTGACCTTGACCCATAGCTGCAGATACACCTTCATCGCGAAGAGATGCTCCATATCGAGGCGGGCTTCGGTGCCGACTGCCTTCAATAGCTCGCCGCGTTTGCCGATGACGATCGCCTTTTGCGATTCCTTCTCGACATACACGATAGCCGAAATTCTGGCAAATAGTCCCACAGATTTGCCGTCGGCTGGTGCACCCTCCGGCCCTGGGCCCGCCGGGACGGGCCCTTCTTCGTCTATTGCACCCTCCCCCCCTGGAATCTCATTGCACCCACCCTCCCCAAGCCCGCCAGGGCTGGCTTTTGTCCCGTGGGACAGATCCCCTTTCCCCTGTTCACCCGCCCGCCCTGGGCCCGCCGGGACGGGCCCTTCTTCCCTTGCACCCGCCCGCCCTGGGCCCGCCGAGACGGGCCCTTCTTCCCCTGGCACAGGTGCGCTGGATACTCCTGGGTCACCTCTTCTGCGTTTCGATGGACGGGCCTCCTCCTCGATGAACGATTCGATCTGAACCGCCACAGAGAATGGCAGCTCATCACGCGTCTTTTGAAGAATCTTCTCCCGAATAAGTTCCGCCGCCAGTACCTGCATCGGCTGATCAGTCACCATGTCCTCTTTGAAATACATGGGCCCTGGAGGCATGAAACGAAGGCCAAGATTCACAAGCTGCTCCACGCCGTC
>JBBRRL010000184.1:0-5493 GCA_038200775.1 Nitrospirales bacterium | reverse complement strand
GGAGGACGATGGCCGCTCTGACGAGCCATCTACAAATTACAGAAGTCTCCGGACACAACCCAACTGCGGCAGAAAGGAGGTGACAGCAATGCAAAAATACAAGTTCACACTGACCTACATCGTACCCGCCAAGACGAAGACCGACGCCATCGAGATACTGGCAACCGCCTTCAAACTCGGCACTTCGTTGGAGTACCGGGAGTACGAGATGGTGAAAGAAGTCCTCACGGAAAAGTCCGGGTGGGCTTCTAGTTTCAAGAAACAGATCACCGGGTAGTGATCGCAGCCGCCGTCCTATGTCGAGTGGGGCGGCGGTTCCTTTTGGTCGGCAGTGCTTCCAACCTTCGGGCGCTTCGCCTACTCCTTCGGAGCAGGCTCGCGCCCTCGTAGTCAATAATCGACTGGCTGATGCACGTAGAGCACCCGGACGGTATTCGCGTAAATCACCGGGTACGTCTCTTCCTCGCCGTATTTCCCTTTGCGTTTCCGCTCCTGCACATAGCCATCAACTGCGACCTTTTTTCCTTTCTCAAGGCCACCTTTTTCCTGTATGCGCTCGGCTGTTTTATTGAGGGTATAGACGCGGTGATAGATCGTGAGGGGATCCTCGCCTTCGGGCGTTTCCGGATGTTCGGCAACCAGGAACTGGACACGCGGTTTGCCTGCGGGTGTGGGCTTCATATTCGGCTCGGTGGCGACAAAGCCGGTAACCTTGATTCTCGGTTGTCGCTCTTTCGATTCGACCGCTATCGATGTCTCAGAAGCTTGTCCTGACGACGTTTCCGCTGTGTCCTGTGGGGCGCTAGGAGGCGGCGTACGCCACTCTTCGGGCATCTCGGCTACATCGCTGTTACCTAGCGTGTTTTGCTCGCTTACAGGGGTTTCTAGCGCCTCTAGCGGGGAGAAGGGGAGCAGTTCCACCGCCACATGGCCGTTACGCAAAAAGAGGCCTCGCGATTGACCGTCTTTCGTATCGATGCGCATGCCGTCTTTGGCAGGGGTGGCGATGGCGTTGCGGAAAAAAATGTCTACGTCCGGGGAGGAGATGACTACCTGTCCGGCTGTCGAGAAAAGATCGACAGAGCGTGTTCCTTCACCGTCAGGACGAGCGGCGACGCTGAATCCGACACCGTCACCGTTCTCATCACGCGAAATAGCTTCAGGTGCCTGTTGCATTCGTTCGGCAATCGTATCGAAGGCCCAGGAGCCGGTTTTGGCAATGTCTCGTGGTTCTCGCTCGCTCATAGTTCGTAGGCTGGGAAGGTGGCCGCAGTCTAGCACGGCATGATATACTTTTGCAAGTATTCGATAGGGATGGGGAAAGAAGGGGAGTCATCGCGCCGCGAGGCGTTGCAGCAGGAGTTTATCAGCGAACGCACATCGCGTGGGTTATCGCAAAATAAGTTCAGCCGGTTGACCGGTGTGAACCGCGTGATTCTTTCTCGGATAGAAATTAATCCGTACGAGCGTTCGGAAGAATGGTACCAAGCGGCAATCGTCAGGATTCATGCCTTACCAGATGAGCCCGCCCCATTGACACCTGAGGAGCGGGAACAATGGCGTCGGGAGCAACGGGAAGCAAGACGCCGGTACCGTGCGAACGTGAAAGCGCGCACAGAGTAGCCTTGTTCGTGTTACCCAATCATGGTAATATCCGTATTGCATCAAGTTGTACGTGACATCCGAGTAGAGCATGCGCCAGGTGGTTGAGACCGTCCTTTTTCTTCGAAGGAGGGAAGCATGGCTGCGAACAAGTCTGTCACCGTCTCCGTGAACGGCAACCCGGTCACACTCTCTGGAGAACGTGCAGAGGCGGTGCTCTCCGCCCTTGAAGGCATTGCGGCGCAAGACATTGCGACGAAAGGTGCAGTAACAGGCATCCACGATGCAGCCCGTCATGCCGTATCCGAGACGGCCAAAACCCACGCCCACGCCAATGTAACCAAGGTCGGATATGGCGGGCTCCTCACTCCCTCCGATCATGCAGCCATCGACGCCCACGTAAAAACGAGCCACGCCGGTACCACGGACGCTCTCTCAGACGGTGCGATCAAGATGAACCAAACAAGTCTGAGCGCTTCGCAAACAACGCCGAAACAGCCGAGCGAACCGTCGCCCGCGCAGAAGCCCACCTTCATGGACGACATGCTCGATGTTATTTCGCTCGGTGTCGGAAAAAAGAAGAAGTAGGAGTCGGCGGATGGGCAGGCTTGTCGGATTTGGTGTGCTGATATTAGCGGCGTTCGGCCTCCTCGTCGCCGTCAGTTCGTGCAGCACGGCGTTGAACTCGGGGAGTGACCAGAATACCGCTAACCTGCAAGCGACGATCATCAGCCAGAACGCGACGATTTCGGCGCAGCAGCGGAACGTGCCCCAAGTGGCACAACCGGCTCCCATTCAGGTGGCACAACCCGCCCCGGCCCAAGTTTCGCAACCGGTACAACCGCAACCGCAGTCGTCGGGGCAGGGGAGTCAGGCGAACAACACGACCAGCGGCCAGGTGCAGGTCGCGGCAGCGCCAGTGGTGCAGTGTCCTCCGGGGGACAATACCGGCCAAAATGTGACGAAGACATTGACCTACATGCTCCCCCAAGGGTGTGTCGCGATCATCGAGGGCTATACCGTGGACGGCCAAACCCTCGTCTTCAAGGCCGTTCGCGGCAATGGGGGACAGATTTCGGCCACAATCCAGGACGGTGCAGTAACGATTGTGCCAGAGTCGTCCGGTGCAAGCACCTTCTGTAACCGTTTGCAGATCGAAAAGAATATCCCGTTCCGGTCTATTCAACCGCTCGCTGGTTGGCCGAGTTGCTGAAGAAAGGACTGTGCGATGCCCGAGGAGAAATATGACGGCGGTACCCTCAAGGGCCGGAGAAATCAACTGCAACGCAGCACGAGCCTTATCCCTTCCGAGACCCGCGCCGACGCACCGCTCAGTCAGGGTAACGGATTGACGAAGCGGGAACAGCTACTTGGTGAAGACTACCGCCTCAAACGAATGGAACAGGAAGGCCACCACCGACTCAGCGATAGCGCCACGTCGCACATCGTTGATATGGCCCAGCACACCGCCTCCGAAGTGCAGGGTTTACGAACGGATATTTCCGCGATTTTGAATCGCCCGATGTCCCCGAGTGAGCGGGACGACGTGCGGCAAGACGCGGCGGAGATTTACGAGATCGCGACCGGTGCGATGAAGGACGGCCTGCGGCAGTCAACTGAACAGATCAACAAGACGACCAATCAAGGCTTGACACCACCATACATTCCTGAAATGACCTATCAGGAACGCACGCTCACGACGGGAGAACGGCTTCGTGGACGTATCGTTGAAAAGAAATAGCCCGCCGCTCACGGGGCGCGGCGCGGATGTCCAACTCAAGAAGCGTGAGGGCGATCCTCACGCTCCTTGTGCGTCTGCCGCCCAGTACCGGCAATGGGTTGCACGCGCATTCTCGGACACGATCAACGACCCGACATTACCCAAGCTGTATCAGGCGTATGTGCTGCTTTCGCAGAAATACTGGGACTTCTACGCGACGGTGCCAAAAGTCTGCCGGGAAAGTGTGGGGAGCCGGGGCCACCACTGTATTCATCGCGTGTTCCAGGAGACCTATCAGGCGCTTCGACACCTTGAACTCGAGTTGGTGCCCATGCCGCTTACTGACCAGATGCAGGTAAGTAAGACCACGGCAGGCGGCACATTGATCGGCTTGGCACCGGTGCCGGAGGACGAAGATGCATAACCTTCCTGATCTTCGTACACAGTTGCCCAAGCAGATACGCCGTCGCGGTGTCTTCATCCCTGATGCCTCACGCAGTATGGGGATTCGCAACGTGACGACGAAAGGGGGAGGGAAGTCGCGCTTGACCGGACGCTTTCTTTCCTGGCAGGACATGCTTCGCGGCATACCACAAATCTTACTGGATCCAACAGGAGGGACCTGCGACAACATATTGCATAAGGCGAGCCTGCTGTCTGGTGAGGAGCAGGAACGATTGTGGCCACGCATTCGCTACTACGACCTGGCCGGTACCACCCATCGCGTCATCCCGTTACCGTTGTTGTACCGACGGGGCAGTGAGTCCTTCACCGATATTGCCAACCGTTACACGACGATTGTAAAGCGGTTGGATAAAGACCTGAGTCGCGCATCGATACAGGGTTTCAATGCGCTCTATCCGTTGGCAGTGGCATCCGGGTCGCTCTTGTCAGCAATGGGTTATCAGATGACCGAGGCAATGTCACTCATCAACGAACGGGAGCGCTGGCAGAGCCGGGTTGATGAGATAACACGACGCCACCCGGAGTTGATCGGTCAGGCAATCTACCTCTACCGCGATCTTCCCGATAAGAAACACCGGGAATGGGACGCGAAAACAAGTTCGTTTTTCACCAAAATGCGGCCTTTGGAGTGGGATGAGAGAAAACGTGCCATGCATGGCGCGACCGAGAACGCGCTGGACTTCCATCGTATCGTCCAGAACCACGAGACCGTGATGCTCGACTTCCGCAACGTGACGGTGCCTGAAGACCGGCAGTTTCTGCTGCAGTGGTGTTTCGGGATGGTGTATGAGTACATCATCACCCGCAAGACGAAAGGGGAGGCGCTGCCCTTCGCCTTTGTGATCGACGAGCTGAAATACCTCCTGGGGGACGAGACCGCCGTGGAGTTGGAGCAGGAGCTCGACGAACTGATCAACGTCTACGGGCGCAACAAGGATGTGTGGCTGACGATCCTGCATCAGGAACAGAACCAACTCTCCCTGAAGGTGCAGCAGACCTTGATGACGATGGGTACGCAGATTTTCGGCTCGACGAGCGACCCGGACGCGGCACTCCGCATCGCCCGCCGGTTCTTCGATTGGGATCCGGAACTGACCAAGAAAATCGTGCCGCAGTACTCCCTGAGCCTGGGTGAGATCGTTGATATGGGAGAGCGGACGGAGGAGTACTCGATTCAGGAGCAGGAGTACCGCAACTCGCGGCGGTTCCTGTCGATGCCGGAACTGACGTTTTACATTGGCGTCAGCCCGAGGGAGGGGCGACTCCCCAAGACGCTTGAGCGGGTGACGATCCAAGATATGGACAAAGGCCAGTTTCCGGATGAAGTGGTAAGCACAGAAATCCGCAAGCGCCTGATGTACCGGGACGGCGTGAAGCGCGCCGCTATCCTCAGCGAGATCGCCGGACGTGCACCCGGAGAGAATAGCCCGATGGTCGCGACCGGTGGAGAGGCGACACCGAAGACAGGCGGCTATAAACACGTTCCCGTAGACTATTAAATTGACGAGTGCGTCGTTTCGGGGTAGTATATGGCCACGTCTATGCCTGATGAAAAGCCACTCGTCATCAAAGATCACCACGAGCGTATCCTGGAAGCGCTCAGTCGTTATCATGTGATGCACGCCGCACAGCTCAACAAACTCCTGTATGGTGGTCGCTCGGACACCCGGATGTACGGCCTGTGCCGTGCGCTTGCCACCGCGCAG
>JBBRRL010000183.1:0-5504 GCA_038200775.1 Nitrospirales bacterium | reverse complement strand
TATGGCCAGGCCGCAGGGACAGGTGATAGGCGTTGCAAAGAATCATCTGGGCGCCCAGGTCCGTCAATTCTTCGGGAGAAATCCCTTTGACGGTGGCTTGGGACCCGACCGGCATAAACGCGGGCGTGGCAATCTGACCATGCGGCGTGTTGAGGTAACCCAGACGTGCGCGACCTTCTTTTGTCAATACGGTGAAGTTCTGCGTCATTTACATCCGCTCCGGAGCCGATACCCCTAGGATGGCTAATCCATTGCGGATAACCGTCTGCACGCAACCCAACAGGCAGAGGCGCGCCGCAGTCACTCCGGCACTCACATCTTCGCGTTTACGGCCTTGATCGGGTTCCACTGCCACCGGAATCTGGATCTCCCTATCTTCCAATTCCGCATCCAGGACAGGGGGAAGAACCCGGTGTTTGTAATAAAAGGTATGGAGGCGGGCAGCCAGGTCCTGGAGGTAATACGTAATGCGATGTGGCTCGAGCGCTCGGGCGCTCGCCTCTAGCATCGGGGGATATTCCGCCAGCCCTTTAATCAGGTTGAGTTCCTCTGGCGAGACTAAATACGGCAGGTGTACTTCGGTGGTGGAGGGAATCGGGATGCCCCGCTCGGAGGCGACGCGGAAGACGCTGGCGATCCGCGCGTGGGCATACTGAACATAGTACACAGGGTTGTCCGCCGACTTTTGCTTGGCCAACTCCAGGTCGAAATCGAGCTGGCTGTCGGAGCGCCGGGTCAAAAAGATAAACTTCGCTGCGTCGGCGCCGACCTCTTCCACCACCTCGCGCAAGGTGATCAGTTCCCCCGCGCGCTTGGACATTGTCACGCGAGCACCGCCGCGAAGCAGGTTTACGATCTGGACGAGGAGAACAGTGAGACGGTCCTTGGTATATCCGAACGCCTGGACGACAGCCTGCATCCGTGGAATATAGCCATGATGATCGGCTCCCCAGATGTTGATTAACCGATCGTACCCGCGACTGAGCTTGTCATGGTGATAGGCAATATCAGACGCCAAATAGGTGAATTCACCGTCCTGCTTGCGGACGACCCGATCCTTATCATCACCAAAAGCGGTCGAGCGAAACCATTGCGCGCCTTCTTGTTCAAAGAGGTAGTCGCGAAACTTCAGAATCGCCAAGGCCTGCTCTACCGCCTTGGTCTCGAACAAAAGGGCTTCGCTGGACCAGGTGTCAAAATGCAGGTTGAAGAGCGCGAGATCCGCCTTGATGGCTTCGAGCATTTTCACATAGGCCCAGGCGCGGCACGCCTCGTTCAGGTTTGCGGGAAAAAGCTCTTGGCCGGAGGCGCGGCGCGACTCAAGAAGCTCTCGCGCAATTTCCTCCACATACGCTCCCTGATAGCCGTCTTCCGGGACAGGAGCCGCCTGCCCCAACAGCTGGCGGTAACGGGCCTCCACTGAATCCGCCAAAAGCTTCATCTGACGGCCGGCGTCATTGATGTAGTATTCGGCGGTGACGTCATGCCCCGTACACCGGAGGAGATTGACGAGCGCACCGCCTAATGCGGCCCCCCGACCGTGGCCCATATGCAACGGCCCGGTAGGGTTGGCGCTGACGTACTCCAGGAGCACGAGCTTTCCCTGCCCGAAGGTCGCGCTCCCGTAGCGTTCTCCTTCCCCTTCGATCTGGCTCAGCACCTTAAACCAGAGCTCGCGCTTAATGGTGAGATTAATGAATCCCGGCGGGACCACCTCAATTTTCTCGAGGATGTCAGGATGGGACCGGAGGCGCCCGGCGATGATCTCAGCTATTTCTCGTGGCGCGCGATGCTCGGAGGCGGAAAGATTCATGGCAACAGGGGTGGCGAGATCCCCCCACGCGTCTTTTTCGGTACGTCAAGTACCAGCAACGGTTCCTCGCTCAACTTGAGGTCACCGGTTGCCCGAGCCTCATCCAACGCCACTCGCAAAGTTGAAAGAACAGTTTCTCTCACGACTCCCGCGGACATCTGTCAGGGCTCCACATGCAACGGCCCTCGAGGGTTCTCGAGGGCCGCTAAAACGCGCTGAACCTTAGCACACCGATGATCATGAGGCAAGGCGCACTGGAGCGTTCGTAAGTAGTCGCTGCAATGTACTCAGCACAATCTCTGGAGTGCTTCCGAAGCACGTCCTGTCGCTGCAGGCTGCTTGCGTCTGTCTTGTCGGACATCGGCAACCACTCTCCGCCCGAAGCGCAACCAGATTTTTTCTTCGTGATCCCCAGATGGCTGGGTCGGTGGGGCCGAACACTGCCACGGTTGGAAGACCTAACGCTGCGGCCACATGTGTGAGGCCCGAATCGTTCCCCAAAAACGCGTTGCACTGAGACAACACCCCGACCACACTCACGAGAGTCACGTCTCGCAACCGTGGCGAAGCACTGGAACTCTGTTTCATAACGGCTTCGGTGCTTTGTGTGTCCGCGGGACCTTCAATGAGAACCACCTTGAGGCCGCTCTTGTGTAAACCATCGATCACGCGCGCAAAGCGCTCAGATGACCAGCACTTCGTCGGACTGCCGCTTCCGGCATGCACCGCAATCAGGTGATCGCCCTTGTTTATACCGTGGCGAGCGAGCCACCGGGCACCCGCTCTTCGATCCGAATCGGTTGCCTGGAGCGTAGCTTCTCGAAGAGGCTCCGACGGGAGAAGGTCGCCGAGTGTCGCTCCAAAGCGGTCGGTGGCATGGAGATCGGTTTTGTCAGACAGTCCAGGCGAACGGACAATGACATGAACGCCCCTTACTGACCGCAGCGCGGTTTTGATGCTATCGTCGCGGTCTGCCGACCAGGCGACCACCACTTGAAACTGCTGAAAGAACTTGCTGACGGCACGCGGCATTTCGACTGCTGAAAATAACGCGCGATATTCCGGGCCATCGATAGAAGTCATCGCATCTACCTGAGAGCGTCCTGGCAACAGCTCTACAAGACCGGGGTGTCCCCCAACGTGGAGCAAGGTGGCGTGGAGACGTGATTTCAGCGCGTCGAGGACGGGCAGTGCGAGGATGGTATCGCCCACCGAGCCTGGATGGAGCACAAGAATTGAAGTCACGCTTAGATCCAGTTTCTTGCCTTGGCGAGGTCATCAGGTGTGTTGATATTAAAAAAGGAGCGCAGTTCAGGGTCCACCGCCTCGAAGACAGATTGCGGAATGCGATGCACACGGAGTTCAGGGATCGCGCATAAATCCTGGAGCTTAAACTTTGAACGGTCAATGAGTTCCTTCAAGTACGGCAGGCAGACCTTTGAGTAGACGGCATGCATCGGCTGCAGCTTACCATTTAGGTCGGGAATAACAATGTCACCGCGTTCTGCCCGCCCAAGGACGAGTTTGATTGTTTCCGGGGAGAGGCACGGCATGTCAACCGCGGCAGAGAAAACACGGTCCTCGCCAGCATAGAACAACCCTGTGTAAAGTCCGCCCAGCGTGGCCGCGCCGGGGATCAGATCTTCGACCACCCGGACCCCCACTGATTGAAACGGTCCCTTGGCGTCGGCGACAATCAGAATCTCATCAAACAACTCCTGATAGGCGTCCAGGACACGTTGCAAGCAACTCCTCCCCCCAAGCATCAGGAACCGTTTGTCCTGTCCAAGGCGTCGGCTCTTCCCGCCAGCCATGATCAGTCCTGTCATTGACCCGGTTTCTTCCTTTTGCGCTCCCCGGCCACCTCTGTGTCGAAGCGCGACTTACAGATAAAGAAATAAAAAAAGGGGGTGGGACGGACCCACCCCCTTCATTTTGGCGATTCTTAACTATCGATTTAGGTGTTCTTCATTTTCCTTTTGCTTGCCCGCCGGCGAAGAATCCAACCTTCGGCAATGATCATCCCGACAGCCATGAGGATCGGATACACTTTGGCTTCAACGGGAATCGGCTGCTGGAGAATGCTGTAGTAGAACGCGGACACGGCCATCTTCAAGCCGGCGTCCCCGTTGTGCCCGTCCCAGGCGAAGAATACAGTAGGAATATACTTCCCTACTTGGAACTGCACATCGGCATCTTTATCCTCTGTCTTCAGCGCACGTTTCACGATGACGGTCCATCGCCCCTCCTTAAACTCACTCCTCAGGACCTTGAGTTGGGCAGATGCGTCAGACCGCTCATCAAGAGGCTGGTCCCAGCCCGCCCCCGTATAGGCCTTCGCAGTCCCATTGGCTTCCCACTTCCAGATATCCACGTGTTTCTTCTCTTCCCCGTGAAGATATCGTGGCTTCTCCGGCGGTACGATCTCTTCCCACTTTGCAGGGAATTGAACGGCAATGGCGTCGTTGTACACCTCGTAGGTGTTCTGCTTGGCCGCAATAGAATCCGGTTCCCCAGTCTTGGGAGGCGCCTCAGTAATGGGCTTCACCGTGGTTCCGGGCGCCGCTTCGCTCTTCGTGCGGTCATCCCACTGGAACATAAATGCTATCTCGTTCTTGTTGTAAACGGACCGCACCCAGATATCGTCAATGCGGTTGACGAAGTTTCTCGGCTTGTGCGTAATCTGCCCTCCCATGCCGATAAAACGCCGGGGAATGGCCTGCCACTTTTTGTCCTGTGGATCGCCGGGAATTTCACCTTCGATCGGGGCCGACGGCACGACGAAGTTGATTTTCGGCTTATCCGTTAGCGGATCGATCGACAAGGGATCCGAGAATGCGTCTGCTTCTTTTTCACGCTCACACAGGGAGTTGACGAAGTTCGCGATATGCCAGCGCTCTTCAAGAGTGGTGTTGTCGGCAAAGGACGGCATGGGTGTTCCGTTGACCCCAGTAGAGAACGTCCGGAAAATATTCTGAATGTTGTAGGGGTCCTGCCGACTCCCGCGGAAGTTCCAGCACTTGTGCCAATTAGCGGGCTGGATGGGGAAGCCCCAGTCATCCTTCAGATTGAACGGGTTCCCATCGCCACGACCCTCGTTGCCATGACACTCCACGCACTTTTTATCGACGATCAACTGTTTGCCCTTGTCAAGGCTCTCCTTGCTATATTTAATAGGCTTGACCGCACTGTCATTCTTGATATCCAAAATAGTGAAGGTCTCTGTCTTGTCATCGAATTTTCGGTCTTTGACAAGTTGCGTCGTGACAAATGAAAGCACCTGCAAGCGCTGTTGCTCCGTCAGAATGCCTTCCCACGAAGGCATCGCCGAGCCGGGGAGACCATGCGTCACGGTCTGAAAGAGATCGTTTTTGTCCGTGCTATGCGAATCGAATAGGGGTAATTCTCCGCTCGCGGTATGTCGTATCTTGAAGGTCCCTTGATTGAAGTTTCGAGGGCGCGGCCACAGCCGGTCCGCGCCAGGCCCGTCTCCTCCGCCGTCGACGCCATGACACCAGACACATTTTCGAAAATAGATTTTCTTTCCAGCTTCAACCATCGCGGGATCAGGCTTTACCGGGGTTCCGCCCTTGATAAAGCCTGGCGTGAGCCCTTCTGCGGCGGTCACGTCTCCCGTGGAGGAGAAAATTGCCACGCCAGCCGCTGCGCCGAGACCGACAGCAATGGCCAG
>JBBRRL010000182.1:0-5510 GCA_038200775.1 Nitrospirales bacterium | reverse complement strand
CAACGTGCCTGCAGGTGCTCCATTGCGTTTCAGTGCTTCATGGACGACATTTTTCCAAAGAAACAGTGTCGAGATGGGAGACCGTAATGGAGGCTTTACTATTAAAGCGTTCCCGCCCAAAAGAGCCAGGACCGCGATAAACGAGGCGCTGCTCGGAGCGTTCTTTGGCGGACTCACACATACGACTCCATCAGGTTTCCTCCTCCAGAACATCACTTCATCACCCTCCACCGCTACCTGTCGGGCGATCTGCGTCGTATAAAACTCGAGCGTCTCCCTGCGGATGCTCCGCTCCATGCCGAGAAATTCCCATTCCGCCAGTCCGCAAGGGTGGCCCTCGAACCTCATTAACTCAACGAGTTTCTCCTTGTGCACGAGGAGTAACTCATAGATGTCCAAGAGTATCTGTAACCGCTTTTCCAGTGGGAATTCGCCGAATTCCTTACTGGCTCTATGAGCGGCTTCCATGGCTCGAAGATTTGTCTCTGAGGTCCCGACACAATACCGGGCAAAGATATAGTCCTTGTGGTTTGCGGGAATCTCTCCAGCCTTGAGTTGTTTCAAGACCTCTGTCACCGCCTTATAATCCGTGATCAATTTCTCCGCATGCGGGAAGAACCGATATTTTTTTGTGTCAAGCTCTTCGCCGTCTATCAGTAACGTAAACGTTGGAAGTGCATCAGATGGAAACGGCGTTTCGCAAATGGTACGAGGCGCAGATACGGTCACTTTCGACAAGCGATCCAAGAGGTCGAGGATCGTATCCTCCGTCTTGATAAACAAATCACCTGCTTCGAGAGCCAGGGAATCTTTCGCGACGATAATCTTGACCTGTGACGTCGCCTGTCTCGCCACGTCCTGTTTAAGATCTGCAATGGCAGATTCTAAAATCGTGGCTTCCAATGGACGCATCGTTGCGAACTTGATTCCCAGAGCGTAGCTAGGCGGACTTTGATTTTCTTGTGCCCGACTGTTCGTCACTTGTCCTGAAAGATCCAGATAACACGTGTCGCCAAAAGAGAATTCCAAGGCTACGGGGGTACCGGGCTTCAGATCTCTTGGGCAAATCACGCGCAACCCCCCAAGATTTATGTTCTCGGTGAGCCCACTGACCTCTCCCGCTGCGTCCTGCAAGGAAACCTGGAATCTCAAGACGTCCCGGAGATCTTGGCGAAATTCGGGGCCGTTGAAACCCGGCGCCTTGGCTAATGCTGCGTTTTCAAGCTTCAAAATGTACCTTTCACCCAAACAATGGCAGCAGTTCTGTCGCTGACCTGCCGAGCTCAAGAACTCTCTTTTTCGTGGTAGCGACGGGATTGATATGGAGAACCAGCATGGGCGCATCGATAGGATGAATCAAGTTTATTTTCGTAAGTAATTACGGCATGATTCGTGTCTGCAGCGTCTCGAGCCCACTTGACAACCCATCGATACTTATCAAAATATTAGCTTCGTGAATGAACTCAGGGGTTTGCGATGGATCGATTGATCATCGAACGTTTGGAATTTCAAGGATTCGTCGGTATTGAAGAAAAGGAACGGACCGTTCCTCAGACGCTTGCGATTGATCTTGAGTTGTTTGTGGATTTCTCCGAGTCATCTTGCACGGACAACCTGAAAGATACAGTGGACTATGCGGTGGTCGCAGAAAGAATCTTGTCCATTGCGAGACAGGAGCAATTTGTGCTCATTGAAACATTATGTGAAAGGCTCGCGGGAGTTATTTTAAGTGAGCACACGGTTGGCAAGGTGGATCTCTGGCTCAGAAAACTTCATCCTCCTCTGGATATGAAGTTAGGATCAGTCGGCGCCCGGATCGTTCGACATTCTGAATACGGACAGCACACACATGACAACTCTCCCGCAGGCTGGCTCACAAGCAATCGCAGCATGCTAAAAGGCGGAAGAGCGCTTGACGTTGCCTCCGGAAAGGGCCGTAACGCTCTCTATCTGGCAAAAGAGCGATTTGCCGTGGACGCCTGGGATCACAATGAAGAAGCCCTCGCGGCACTAGCGGCGACGGCCCGCGATTCAGGTCTTCCCGTCACTACGCGCCTAGTCGATCTAGAGGAAGATCCGTCGATTCCGGCAGAAACCTTCGACCTCGTGATCGTCTTTTATTATCTCCAACGGAATCTTATTCCCGGCATCATAAAAGCACTTCGCCCCGGCGGCATCGTCGTGTATGAAACATTTCTGATCGACAATCATCTGCACTACAACCATCCACGCCGCCGTGAGTTTTACCTGGAACACAATGAGCTATTGGCGCTGTTTCAGGGACTTCGGATTCTCGCCTACCGGGAAGGGCGTGATGGCCAAGGGGAAGATCCACAAACCCCTTTTCTTGCGAGCATTATCGCCCAGAGCCCGGGCTGACAAGCGATGACGCGGCCGCCTGCTTGCGCCGGGACTTTCTATGAGGCCTCCGCGTCGGACCTTACCAACCAAGTCCAATCACTTCTCGAGCCAAACGTACAGGCTGGGTCGGCCACCGCCATCATTTCCCCGCATGCCGGTCTAATGTATTCCGGCAAGGTGGCCGGCGCTGTGTACAGCCGCGTGAACATTCCTCGCACAGTGATTCTTGTGGGGCCCAATCACACGGGCGAGGGACCGCCGATTTCGGTATGGACGCGCGGGAACTGGGCGATACCCGGAGCACTCCTGCCGGTCGCGGAAGACCTGGCTGACGCCTTTCTGGCCATTTACACTGAGGCTCGTGCAGATGAGCTTGCGCACGAGTATGAACACTCGCTAGAGGTTCAGCTTCCTTTTCTTGTTGTCAGGCGCCGGGACATCACTATCCTGCCGATCGTGGTCGGGATTCGCGATCTGCAACGCTGTCTTGCCCTCGGCCTTGCCTTGGCCAGGATTACGAAGTCGGCAGCGGAACCCCCATTACTGATCGCGAGTTCCGATATGACCCATTGCGGACCAGGTTTTGGCCAATCCGCTCCTGGGGGGCTGACAGCCGACGCCTTTGCCAGACGACAGGATGGCATTGCGCTCAACGCGCTCGAAAATCTGGATGAGAGTGTGTTCCACCGCACCATTGAGAAATATGACATCACCATGTGCGGATATGCCGCGACGACCGCGGTGTTGTATGCCGCGCGAATTCTAGGGGCCCAGCACGCAACCGTTACGCGATATGCGACGTCCGCGGAAGTAGTCGGGGATGTGAATCGGGTGGTGGGTTATGCAGGCGTGGTCATCAATTAGGATCGTCTGGTGGTTTGACGCTGCCGAGAAATCCTTCTAGCTCCCGAATGATCAGCTCTCGCTCCTCCTGTGTAAAGGTATTCCAATCTCGGCGCAAAGGGTCGAGCACGCGGCGAATCGCATCGTAGAGAGTATAGGCCCGTTTGCCTTCCACGAAGCTGCTCCTCAGAGACAGTATGCGCTCTTTCTGTACCGAAGTATGAGGCTGACGTCAAGCCACCGCTTGCAAACCGGCCTGCAGCTTCGTAGGATGTGCGACCCGTGATTCCCAATCCTCACATCGACCCCATCCTGATCAGACTCGGTCCTATTGCGATCCGCTGGTATGGGATGATGTATGTTTTGGCCCTGACATCGGCCTTCTTTCTCATTAAGGCGCGCGCAGCCCGCCGGAAAGTCGAACTCCCGATCAGCGATCTGCACGATTTAATTCTTTACGCGGCCATCGGGGTGATTCTCGGTGGACGCCTCGGGTATACCCTTTTCTACAACCTTCCCTATTATATTGACCATCCCGCCAAGATTTTTGCCGTCTGGGAAGGCGGCATGTCATTCCACGGTGGGTTGATCGGTGTCATTATCGCCGGGTGGGTGTTTTGCCGAAGAAAAGCGTATTCGTTCTACCGCCTGGCGGATATCGCCACTCCGACGGCTCCCATTGGTTTGGGACTCGGGCGGCTCGGCAACTTTGTCAACGGCGAGTTGTATGGACGCCCGACGGACGTTCCCTGGTGCATGGTGTTCGACATGAGTGGCGGAGGACCGATGTGTCGGCATCCCTCGCAACTCTACGAGGCTTTCCTCGAAGGTGTTCTCCTTTTTACCCTGGTGTGGATTGTAGACCGGCGCCCTCACGCGCCTGGCGTGCTTTTCTGGACCTTCATCACCGGCTATGCCGCCTGCAGAATATTTGTAGAATTTTTCCGTGAGCCGGATGCTCACCTGGGCCTGTTCGGAGGCTTTATTTCCATGGGGCAGATCCTGAGCCTGCCCATGCTCGTCGCGGGTCTGTTGATGTTATGGTATATGCAGAGCAACACTCATAATTCTCATGAGGAGTTACGATGAAGATATCGATAATGTTGTTCGGAATCCTGTCAGCCACCTTGCTCGCTTCAGGGATCATTTTCGCGCAGCCGGCTGGTTACGGACAGGCGAGCGGCGAATTTGACATTACGCTGTCGCGAGTACCGGTCACGGATAGAGCCGGCGCCAAAGCACTGAAACCCCCCTTTGAGCCTACGCCAGAGATTCTAGCTGAAGGCAAAGCAATTTTCCTCGGCCGTGGCACCTGTTTTCAATGCCACGGCCCCGAAGGCAAGGGGGACGGAGGTGCCGCGAAAATCCTCCCGATCCAGCCACGGGATTTCACCAATCCAAAATTCAATAAAGTCCGAACGCCCGGGGAAATGATGTGGGTTCTCAAGAACGGCAGCCTTGGCCAGACCGGTAAGATCCCCGGCACTGGAATGCTTCCGATTGTCGGACAGTTCCTCAATGAGGAAGACGGTTGGAAAGTGCTGCTATACGAGCGGAGTTTGGGAAACCCAGGAAGTAACTAACAGGATGGTGAAAAATCCCGCCAGCGGCGTTCTCGGATCGCAAAACTCCTCAACGTACCCCAGAGGGTACGCCTGCGGGTTTTGCTCGCCTGCGGCCTTGCTGGACCGGCTTTTTGACCATCCTGTGGAGTATTCGTGGCATCAGTGACCGATTACGTTCTAGCTACCCAAACTGCTCCTAATGTTTTTCAACAGCCTTCCGGGAGGGACTTTATGGATCGTCCACCACGCCATCGAAACACCATAATTGCTTTGTGTTTGCTCTGGATGCTGTCGGCCTGCGCCACAGCTCCGCATTGGTCTCAGCAAGGAAAATCCGACGAGGAGATGAGACGGGACTACGCGGAGTGTCGCAAGCAGGTCACGGAAAAATACGGAACCAATATAGAGTCACCGCATTTTAATACGGATCTCGACCAGTGCATGCAGACGCGTGGTTACCATAAGGATTAACAGCACGGGCTAAGGCGTCCTGCATGCCCTCGTGGATTGTAACTGCTAAATTGATAGTTACATCACAGCTTGCACTTCGACAAGCTCAGTGCGAACGGTGAGTGAATCGCCGTTCGTGGTGAGCCTGTCGAACCCTGGACGGCGCTACCAGAATGTCTGTTACATATCACGAGGTAGCTCCCTCATAGGCAGGCGGAGAGTGGAGACTGAGGCCGGATTAGGTTGAGGCGTTATCGTCGCCGGATTTGTAGGCTGACTTAAGATATTGGT
>JBBRRL010000181.1:0-5533 GCA_038200775.1 Nitrospirales bacterium | reverse complement strand
CGTGCCTCTCTGCCCTTTGGTCTCGATTTCCGGCACCACCAAAACCGGAATCCCGTCAAAACTCTGCGAAATGCCGGTGGGCGCCAGTCGTCGCTCTCGCCCATTGGGCTCAATGACACGGAGCTCATACAGCTTCTCGGGATCCGGAGCTTTACGATCTCCCGGATGTCCATGATTGATCACTGCTCGAATACGAACGTCCAGACTTGGGAGGACGGTAATCCACACGTCGTGCGCTTGCCCAGTGCCTGAAAACCCAAGGACTCCCAGGATCGTATAGAGGACATACCGCCGAGAGATATTATGTAAGCAGGCGAGACTTTTCATGATGTCTTGAACCGATAGCTCAGCCCGACAAGCATCGTCACGGGCGCTTGAGGATTTACTACAATATCGGAAAGGCTGGCGCCGACCGGGGGTCCTAAGTTGAACGCCGTCTCACTCAGCCGATCTGTGGGATACCAGATGGCATCGACAAAGAACTCCCATTCATTTCGGTAGCGATATGCCAGGCGCGCGGCCAGGCGCTCATAGGGGTTGGTGGTAATGGCCCCGTCCTCCGTCAAATGCTTTCTGCCGACGAGCTGCGCGGAGACAGAGCCGAGAAAGCGGTGGAGTGTGTTTTGATCACCGACCGGAATATTAAAGTCCATCCCCACGTTCAGGATGGAGGCCGGCACACTCGGCACGAACTCAGACGGGCCGCGGTCCCTGAGGACAGCCCGGATCTGTGTAAAGTTGGCAAACACCGACAGCTCACGCTGCGGGTCCAGAAGCACGTAGTATCGGCCTTCAATATCATAGCCTTCGCGCCGCGAGCGGCCAAGATTCTGGACAGGCAGCCCCGGTGCGGGTTGAAAGATTTCATTGTTGATTGTCGTGCTCCACACATCGGCAAGGAACCGCATGCGCTTGTTGGGCTGCACCTGAAACCCTACCTCCTGGCTACGCAGCTTAAAGGGCTTGAGATTCGAAGTGGTCAACAGATCGTCCACGGCACTGGGAGACCGAAAGCCTTCGCCATAATTCGCAAACACCTCCAGCCATGAGACGGGTGTCACGGCTACTCCCGCTTTCGGGCTAAACACTCCGGTATCGCTTTTCGGGACCGACATGGTCGCGAGGCGGTCGTCGATGTCGTACCAGAAATGATCATAGCGTCCACCGGCCGTTACCTTCAGCCACGACCATGGTTTAATCTGTGCTTGAGCGTATTCTCCTAACCCGTGTTCGTTGTAATCGAGGTGCTTCACCTCCGCGCCGTTCGGCACGCGGTTCAGTGTCGGAAACTGATGGGCATGCACGGAGTCGTTCCTCCAGTTCAACCCGATCAGCAATTGGGCCGGCAATGCGTTTAAGATCGGACCGGTCCACGCTTTGCGCAAGGTCAGGCCGTACAGCGTCCGGTTTTCCTCTTGGAGGCGCTGCCCCCCTCCAAAATCGGCAAATCGGTTGAAGATGTCATGGTTGAGAAAGCCGGTCGCGCTAAATGCCTGGTCCTGCTCTCCTAGATCATAATTCAGGACGACGTTTTGCAGGTCTTTATTGCCGCCATCAGAGGAATTCAGGGCGGCTTTAGGGCTCAGCGCTCCAGATTGGACGAGATCCCGCCGGATGTAACTAGGCGCCCCCCAATCGCCGCCATAGAATTGGGCCCGTATGGACAGATCGCCGTCGTTCGTCGGAAGCGATGCTTTATTAAACAGATCATAATGCTTGAAACCCTGGTTATTTCGGTAGCCGTCCGTGTTGTAGCCTTCATAGGCTAGGAATGGCTTGAGCCATCCGCCATCTTCTCGGGCACGACCATATGTAGCAATGCCCCGCGAGGTGGTGAAGGAGCCACCCGCCGCCCCGAGTGAGGCATAGGGTTCATATCGTTTGGTAATAATGTTAACCGCGCCTCCTAAATTGGAATCGCCATACAGGGCGCTGAAGGGCCCTCGAATAATCTCGACCCGTTCGACGGTCTCGGGAATCAGAATATTGAGATCGGCGTAATTCGGCGTGTGTATGCTCGAGACCTCATTCAGCGGGACACCGTCAATGAAATAAGCTGCATCCCGCCCGTGTTCCTGGTCGGTGAACCCCCGCATGGCAATACCATACCCGACGCCGCCCTGCCCGAAGTTATTGACGTTGATGCCTGGTAAGTTACGAAACACATCGCCATAGGTGGTGATTGGAACTTGTTCCAGATATTCCGATCTGAGGATTGTCGTGGGGGCAGGCAGCGCCGCAGGATCGGCGGTCACCTGCGTGCGGGGCACTGTCTTATAGCGCAAGTCTTCCCCCGTAACCGTCACCGGAGGGAGGGTCGTCGGCGTATCAACAGGCTTTTCTTCTGCACGTGCGAGGTCCGAGGAAAGCGCGAGCGCGTTCAATAACACGAGTGCCATAAGAAGAAGATGCATGGAAGAGGCTCCTTCCCTTCGTTCAATGACGATGTGTAACTTTAATAGTATTACGAATTTTAAAATAGTATTACCCGTGGAAGATAAACGTCAAGATAAAAACGTTGATGATGCGCCTTCACGTACCAAGTCAACATTGACATTCTGGGAAGCGTGGTCTAGTAGGTAAGGCCGCTCGAAGAGGGATAAGCCATGAAAAAAACTGTGCGCTTTGCTGTATCCTTAGACCATCATCTTTTGGACGATCTCGACCGAGTCTTGGTTCAGAAGAGGTACGAGACGCGCTCAGAAGCGATTCGCGATTTGATCCGGGACCATCTCGTTGAAGACAATTGGGACAAAAAGAAAGCAGCGGTCGGCACGATTACGATTGTCTATGATCACCATACACACGACCTCACAGAGAAGCTCACCGCCATTCAGCACGACTTTCATAAGTTGATCCTCTCCACGATGCATGTCCACCTGGATCACGACCACTGTATTGAGGTGCTCGTCGTGAAGGGGAAAGGCAAAGACGTGCGCACCGTGGCCGACAGCTTGATCAGCACGAAAGGCGTCAAGCACGGCAAGTTGACCATGACCACCGCGGGGAAGGAGCTCGCTTAAAAAATTCACGCGGCTCCTTCCCTCTCGCGGTATCAGCGCCCTTTCACAGTAAAGACGTGCGTCACTCCCGCGAGGAAGCCCACTGCGGGCGCGATATTGTTGTTGAAATCCCGCACTATGGGGATTAGCGCGTTGAAAATAAACGGCCGTCCCGTCCCGGATGTACCAGGTGACGCCGGGGCTGAACGCGAGCATGGTGGAACCAGTCGTCGGCACAGGACGATCAAGAATGATCTGGCTGTCGGGTCCCGAAAAGCCCAGCGTCGAGCTGAAGGTATCGTGAACCACATAGCGATAGTTGAATTGGCCGGTCAGCGTCACCTTATCCAGCAACAGAAGGTTCAGACCAGCGGCAAGCACGTAATCGTCGCCGAACTGATAGCCGGCATTGTTTTTGAAGGTGTGCCGGTACACAATTGACGAGAACTGGCCCAAGCGGTGAGGAAAAAGCTCATATGTTTGGTAGGCTGAGCCGACAAGTCCAACATTCCCGCGACCGAGTTGGATCGTCGGCTCCTCCGGCCCGCTGCCGCCCGCATTGGTCAGCGTGTCGGTCTTGCCGGTTGGAAGATTGAAGCCGACGCCGAACACCAACAGATTTCGGATGGTCGGGAGGACGTTGTATTTCGCAAGCACACGAATGTCGCCAAGCCCGTTATCGGTAAACAGTGACGGCTCGATCGGCTACCCGCCATGGAAGTGACGCCGATGCGAGCGGACGACTTCCAGTACAACCGGTCCGTCACGCCATAGTTAAAATCCAACGCGTAGACCTGGTTGATCGTTCTAAATGATGGTTCGGAATCAGGCGGCGACCTTTTGTATCCACTTCCGCGATAATGCCTGTCGTTCCATCCAGGAGGTCGCCTTGATTGACGTAGTTATACGTCAGGTTCATTGTGAGCATTCTGGCTTCCGGCACGCCGGCTTGGGATTCAATCACTGGAAAGCATCTGGTAGAACCGCAACTTGCATCCACCGGCGTCACGGAAAGACCGAGCACTAGGGCAATTCCTATCCCATTCAAAATCATCGGGATGGATTTCTTCATATCACTACCCTCCCCGCGCAGCCGTGAGGCGCGCATTCTGACAGTTAGTACAGATTGTTCATCGGCGTCAGAAACCACGAAGTCCCTTTCCGGGCAGACTACCCGTGAGGAATCGCAATGACGCGGAGCTATGAGGGCTTAACCGACCGGTAAGGGAGGCGAATGAGGACGCGCGGAAGCCCAGGCAATCTGGGTAAAGAGCGCGAGAATTGCGATGACGGTGAACAACAGCAAGAACAGCACAGGAGACATTCCAGCGATGTTGACCAGCATCAGAGAAGAGCCTGCCTGGCACGCCCAAGCGCATAACGAGGAATGTGATTCCTTCGCGTGCGCGCCCGTGCTGTGGTGATGATGAGGTCCGAATTTAAGAGGGGAAACACCGAAGAGACAGGCCGGGGCCACCGCCACCAAGCCTATGTAGCCGATGACGACTAAAACCGCCGCGATGCGGCGCGCACTCATTGCACCCGCCCAGCCCCCGGCCGCCGAGACGGCCTCTTTTCCCAGGGCACCCGCCCAGCCCCCGCACTGCCAAGACAGCGCGTTTCCCGGCAATGAAGTCAGCAAAGATTCAGCCACTGTCAATCTCAACGCGCGGCGGACTCCTTGCTAGAGCCATATCGCGTGAATAATTCGTCGATGCGGGACGATGTCAGCAGGTTGCCCGTGATCCGCTCGCGCACGATCCCCTGCGGATCAATGATAAAGCTGGCAGGCAGACCGACGACGCCGTATCGGTTGGCGACATTGTTATTTCTATCCATGACGACCTCGAAGGTATGCCCGTGAGTACGTATGTGCTCAGCAACTCTGTCTGTGTCTTCGAGTTCATTGACCGCCAGCACGACAAAGCCCTTGTCTCGCAGCTTGTCGTAACTGGCTTGCATTGCCGGCATCTCCTCCTTGCACGGCTTGCACCAGGTCGCCCAGAAGTTCAGCAGCACCACTTTGCCGCGGAAATCAGAGAGATGGACCTCACGCCCTTGAAGATCGGTCAACGTGATCTCAGGAGCAGGGCCGCCTACCAACGGCGGCCGTCCGGCCATTCCTAAAAGTCCCACCAGAACTATCACTATGTAAACAGATGACCATACCGATTTCATATTCATCCCCACGTTAATTGAACGTCATGGACAGTCCGGCGAGAAACCCCACGTCAGGGATCAGCCCGCCGTTGAAATCCCGTACTATCGGAATTTGCGAGAAGAAATAGGCCCGAAGATTTTGCCTCACCTGGACAGCGATGCCAGGTGAGAACGCCACCATGGTCGAACCCGTATTTGACACCGGCCTGCGTCTAATTTCAGGATCAAGCACGATGACATCTCCTGGAAACCCCGGATCGGATGGTTCCTGGACTCTCGCAAGCGAGCCCGTAAATTCATCATGGACGGCGTACCGCCAGTTGAACTGGCCCGTCAACGTGATATTTTTTAGCGCCGTGTAATGCAGTCCT
>JBBRRL010000180.1:0-5534 GCA_038200775.1 Nitrospirales bacterium | reverse complement strand
ACGGGCTCCGACCGGATCAAACCGGGCAGCGTTTGGTATCTCCGCGTCCCATTCGAGGACTTCAGGCCGGATGGCCCGGACGAGTCCAGGGTGCGCATCTCCTATGCGAATCTGGATCTGCTGGATGCCACCCTCATCGAGCAGTTGGCCCGCATCGCGCCCAAGATCGCGCCTTCCAGTGCAAAGCTATCCGTGGCAACCCCGCCGACCACGGACTGGCTTAAGGCCATTCTGAAGACTAAGTCCGAAAACGCCGTTCTTTACGCCGCGATTGTTACTGCTTTGGTGATAAAGGGCGTGCCGCCACGGTCGACGATCGATGTTTTCAACTCGCAGGCGACAGGACAGCTCGAGGAATGGGGGGCGGTGGCCACGAGCAAGCTATTCACCCTCTCATCCCCTCAAGCACGCCTTGTCCATGTGCATCAGCTGGTCAAAGACGACACCCACAGCGTCGATGCTATTCAGTACGAATTCGACCAAAGAAGGCTCGATATCGGCAAGAGCGATTATATTTGGGGCGGTCCCTGCAAGGTTGCGCTTATCTTAGAAAAGGAATCCGACTTTGCCAATGCTTTCGAGAAGGCAATTCACAAAGACTTAAGCGGGACGACACTTATCACGAGATACTATCTGCGCGGGATTAGCGGACTCAGGCCAGAAGATCGCGGCAACCGCAGCTTTCTCGACCTGCTCTCCGCCAAGGATCTTTCTGTCTCGCAAGCCGGAACAGCCGGAGAGGCACTCAGCCGCGCCATCGCCCCGCCCACCATGCCGGAACCATACGGGCGCGCCCAGTTTGACTATATCGCGCGCATGGGCGAGGATCTTCAACTTCGGGACAAGCGCTGGCGGGCAAGGCATGAAGGGACCACCCAAGCCATCCTGCTCATCGGCACGGACATCGATGACAAGCTGGCTTTGCTCAAAGTCCTCCGCCCGCGCTTTCCCGACGCGCTTTTCTTTACCAATGAGATGGACGCGGACTTTCTCCAGCCGGAAAACACCGCGCTGACGAGAAACCTCATCGTCTTCACCCGTTACGGCCCGGATGTCCCCGGTCAAATGGGCCAGGAGAAAAACGGGCGCACCGACATCCTTCCGCTTTTCCGGTGGAGCGCCCAGCTTGCCTTGGTGGATTCCATCCGCGCTGCGCTGAAGTGGGAGGAGGACGGCGCGGGTGCCAAGGACAGCCCTCTGCGGGGAGTGCAGCTTTACGAAGCCGGGCTCCGGCGCTGGCACCGGCTGGGCGCGGAGCGTGATGTTAGCCCCGTCGTGCGGCCCGCAGGCTTGGTCTATTGGATCTGCATTCTAGTGCTTGTTCTCTTTGTTGTCCCGATCTCTCTTTTGAAAGCATACCGTCTCGGACGGACATGGTGCAGGCGGCAGCGAACCCACTCTGCACGCGTGATTCTGTCGCGCTGGCTTTTCCCGCTCCATCTCTTCCTGCGCGTTCCGGAGCATCGCGGGAAAGCCCGGCGGAACCCGGCGCAGCCGGAAGCGGACACGGTCTTCGGAGACTGGCTGGGCGTGGCCATGCTCGGGTGCGTCGGTATCCTCTGGCCTTGGGTTTCAAAATTCTATGTCCTGCAAGTCTCGGTCGCCCTCACCGTGGCCACCTGCGTGACCGTGTGCTGGCTGCTTACGGGCAAAGCGGAGGGTGAGCATCTCCGGCACGCCCGGTTCGCCTTCGTCGGCCTGGCAGGCGTCTGGGCAATCTGGTCCATGTTCAATCATGCTGCTTCCGGCTATGCCAACAATGTCGGGGACGGCATCCTGACCTTTGCGGACGGGGTTTTGGTTCTGCCCGGAATCTTGCTGCGGTGGGCCGCCTCGGTCCTCGCCTTTTACTTTGTGCTTCGAGGCTGGGCGGAGTTTAGCCAGGAGCAGGACAGGCTGACGGAAGAATTTTTCCGAGACCGCGAAGGGGGCCTCCCCGGAGGAGTCTGGGACGGGAAGAAAAGTCATCCCTCCGACGGACACAGCACGGTCATCCGCCATTTCCCAGGCAAAGGCGAACTCGATACCGGCTGCGGCCCTTCCGCGGAACCTGCCGGAACTCTGCAGGAGAACGAATCCAAAATATGGGAGAATTATCTGACAGCATCAAATCCAGTCACTTCCCGCGCAGGCACGTTGCGGGTGCTTCTCGTCCTAGTCGCCGCCCTATTCACCGGAATATTGATGTTTCTTGCAGGCTTTCCTAAAGCCAGTGTGCGGGGCGGATTTGCGAAATGGGCCGACGGCATCTCCCTCGCCGTGGCCCTCTTCAGTCTCTCCGCCGTCTGTGTCTTCATCGGCGTGCAGATGGCGCATTGCACGAGGTTCATCGAAGAGATCGATCAGCGCGCGCGCACCACGCTGGGCTTCGAAGCCGAGGAAGTGCTGCGCTTGATTGGCAGACTTACGGGCAAACTGGGTCGGCTGCTGATGTACCCCTTCTGGATCTGCGTCGTCCTGCTCTGCGCGCACTTCGGCATCTTCGGCCAATGGTTCGGCTTGGGCGGACTCTATGCAATGTTTGCCTTCGCCTTGGGCTCGATGCTCGTGCTGACCTGGCGGATGCAGCACACCGCGCAGACTATCAAAACGAGAAAACTCAGCGACCTCCGGCTCTACCTCGCCGAAGCGCTCTGGATGAAAAGACTGCTCCTGCAGCGACTCGATTTTGCGCATTGCACCGAGGACGACCTTCTTTCCAAAACCGAAAAAGCCGCCAGCAGCGTGAAATGGTGGAAATATACCCTCCGCCGACTGGCGCGACGGCAGGCCACGCCAGAATTGCCGCACTTATGAAGTCTGGGAGAAGGCCTGCGCCGCGTCGGCCAATCGCCTTCCGTCCGGCACGGCATCGGAACGCGGAAAGTATGCGGCCTTGCTCGAAGATGCCCGGCAGAAGGATGTCCGCTTTCAGGAGGCGCGGATCGAGCGGCTCGATCAGCTGATCAAAATTGTCGAGGAAATGCATGAAGGCGCATTCGGGGGCTGGAAGGACAATCCCATTTTCCGAAGCGCGCTTTTTCCCGCCGTGAGCTATGGCGGGCTCCAACTCATCCAGCGGCTCATGGCAGGCTGAAGGGGGACTTTTCTCCTGCGCCAAAAATCGCTGGTGCAGCCGGCGGGGGTCGAACCCAAAAATTCGGCTTCGGAGACCGACATCTTCTAGGGAAGAATGATCGCGTTGCCGTTTGGTTGCCATTTTTTGCCACTGTGACTCCAATTTTCGCAGCAGCGGACTCGAACTCCGAAATGCAGACCACAATCACGTTCGCCAATCCAAACGGTGCTCTCGGTTGTTCAAGGGATGATCCAGCAGATGTGTGTGCGTGGTGAGTGTCATTCCATCTCGATTCAAGCGAGCCATCGTCCAGCCAGTCGTGGAAGTCGCAGGGTTCGCCACATACGAGACTGCCGGAGTGTTGACGATGTGAACCTCCTCGTGTTTCGCCAACCCCCAATCATGAATATGCCCATGCACGTAGGCTTTGACGTGCTTCCTCTTCTCAAACAGATCCCAGAGCGGCTGTGACTCGATCAGACCACCGGGAAAATGTTTTGGATCACCGCCGAGTCGCGGGTTGTGGTGGACCATGATGACCGCTGGCTTTGAACCGTGGGCATCGAGAGATGTTGCGAGCCACGCCAGTTGCTCCTCACCGAGATCACCTTCTGCAATCATCGTGGCCTTCAGCGAGTCGAGCAGGAAGAAATTGGCGTATCGCGTTTTCACGACGGCCACATGACGCGAGAGAACAGGCGACTGCTTCGGCCGCTCGCCTTGCAACACCCCATAGAAAACCTCCCGCTCGTCGTGATTTCCCATCGTCAAATGCACCGACATTCCTGCTTCACGCAATGGCTGGATGAGTTTGGCGAAGAGCGTATAGTCCTCCGGTTGGCCATCGCGCAGAGCAAGATCACCATTGATGAAAACCGCTGACGGTCGCTTCTCCAGACGCAGCAGGTAATCCACTGTCGTCACCAAATGCTGAGGAATCGGTGAATCGATTTTCTGTTTCGCGCCGATGTGAGTGTCGTTGAGGATCGCCACCACATCCTCATCCACCTCTGCTGAAATCGCCTTCCACGCCGGGACCAACGCAGCCCCCATGCAGAGAATAAAGCCACGACGAGTGATGGGAGGAAGATGGATCGGCATGTTTCAGATCACCGAACACGAATGGGTTTCTGAGTCGCATTCGGTTCGGCGCTCTAGCTCTCGCACCCTGGCCCGCTGTTGATGTAGTCTCTCAGCATGTCGCTCGACCTGCAAAGCTACCGACAACGGATTGCACAGCTCGCAGCACAGAGCATTTTCATCGGCACCTCATCGTGGAAATACCCAGGCTGGTGCGGTCAGGTTTACGATGAGCAGCGGTATCTGACCCGGAATAAATTCTCAGAGTCGAAGTTCATCATCGGTGCCGACGTGATCAGTGAGAGCCGGCGGCTCAATCTCTACGTCGAAAATACGGCCGGATATTCAAACCTCTGCCGTTTGCTCTCGGCTCCGTGTGTCACCCCTGCGCTTCTTGCTTCGCATCGCGAGGGACTGATCACCGTGAATTTGGATGAGGATCAGATTGCGTTGCCAGAGATCCGTTACCGCAAGCCAAGAGGATCGCCAGAAGATCGACATCATCCAAAGTTCGACGGATTGCACAGACGATACGGTGCTCAGGCTCATCTGCACGAAGCGCAACTCCGTGAAGAACTCGGCATCATCGCTGAAGTCGGGTATGAAGAATACTTCCTCACGACCTGGGACATTTTGCAGGAATGCAGCCGTCGTGGAATTGCATGGATCACCCGTGGGAGTGCTGCTGATTCACTCGTCTGCTACCGCCTCGAAATCTCTGGGGCTGTCCCATTCGCTTTGAGCTGTATTTCAGACGCTTCCTCAACCGTGAACGGATGGCTCTGAACAAGCTGCCAGACATCGACATTGATTTTGCCCACTGCCGCAAAGATGACGTGGTGGATCTGATCTTCGCGCGTTACGGCGATGCTCACACGGCCATTGTAGGAGGTTTCAACACATATCAGGGTCCGTTCAGCCGGCGCCGATATTGCGAAGGTTCTAGCGGCCTTTCAATTCCAAATTCGCCGGCTCACAGAACACGATCACACCGGCATCATCGAGTGTGAGTTATTTGCCGCGACCTACCGGCGTTTTGGCATCCAGACCATACGCTCCCCCTTCGTGGAAATCGAAGCCACAGTGACGCCTTTTGAAAACGGTCGTGGCTGCACCCTTGAAGTTCACCGTGTCGGGAAACCCCGCATTCACACAAACCAACCGTCGCAATGAACATTGGCGAATCAGCGCAGCACAAAGTACTCAAGCGTCTGTCACTCGCTTGGGCTCAACAGAACGGATTCAGAATCGCAGCAACCGAGGTGTCCCTCCCGAACCGTGGAGTCCGCATTGATGTCGCTGCATACAGACCACAGCGGATCAAGAAGCAGAAAGGCGGCAAGCTCGTTTTGGCTTGCCCCCGGTTTTTGATCCACTCGCTATGAGAGTTTTTCGT
>JBBRRL010000179.1:0-5538 GCA_038200775.1 Nitrospirales bacterium | reverse complement strand
GTGATGTCAGGAGTTGGCTATAGCCTACAATGATCCCGTACAGATCCGGACGCTCCTCGGGCATGCGACCACCATGATGGGTCCAGGTAAGATTGAAATGGGCTTGGGGCCGGGCAGCCCATTTCCCGAGAGTTTTGCTTGCCAGCAACTTCAGGGTGGTGTCGATGCAATGAGCGTCATGTCCTGTCGGGAAGTCGCCTTCGACGGAGATTGCAAGCGCGGGCGTCCAATTGGTCTCCGTCTGAAAATTTCGGAGAACCTCCACTTGGAGATCTCCACTTCCCGTGAGATCAGCTGACCCCGCAAAAAATGGGATGGTCACACGACCTTGCCAGCTAGGGGCAAAGCCGTACTCGAGGCGCGGGCTCAGAACGAAGCGGTGTTCTTGACTGAGCCGTTCATAACGGAAAAGTCCTTCGACGTCCAGTTCTCTGTAAGCTAAAGGATAGGCATCCTCTACCTGTGTGGGAGAGCCTTTCTCAACCTCGTCAAGCTCCGATTCATCTGCCAGGACGTGCCCCGGCCAATGCAAGAGCAATAGGGAAATTAGCATTGCCTGCAGGCATCGAGTCGCCATGTTGGTAAAAATTAGGAAAGGCCGGCCACGTCGCAGTTGTGAGATCATGCCGGAGGCCGATTGGCCAGCAACAGACCGATCTTTGCAATAAAGATCCCTACGGCAGTCAAAAGCAAGCCTGCGGAGGCCCAGAGGAAGGCCTTGGTCGGACCGGCTTGCAAACCGAAAATCCCGGCCGAAACACCCCAGCCTACCAGGCTGGCCGTGCCGAAATTCAGCGCGGCAAGTTGAAGCCACTTCCCGCGTTCGGTGAGAGCGATGAGGGAGTCCAGGTAGGGCCGTTTTTTCTTCTGGCTCGTGACCCGGTTGAGCGTCAGAATGACGGGGAGTAGGTGGCTCAGCGCTCCCATGATCGTTTGCAGGATGAATCCCACCAGGGCCATGTGACTGTACCCTATCAGATGAGCCGTGCCGATGGAAAAAACCGGCGGCGCTATGCGGTCGTTCCAGGCGATCCACACTCCTGCGGTCATTGTGAGGATCAACCAGCCTGTTCCACAGAGGAGATGCAGCACCGGCAGGGATAACCGCGATTCGGCAGCGAGCCAGGTCCGGAGGATATTCCATCCATAGGCGGACCCTCCAACCAGCAGGATACCGCCGGCGGAGAGCAGCACCCAGGGATTCACCAGGAGGAAGCCTCCCACCATACCCAGCGCTCCGATGGGCATGGTAAGAAACGAGGTCACAGCCAAGCGGTCGCTATAGAGACGGGTGTTGGTCACGGTGGGGAACAAGTTGTGCATGGTGCCGACGACTGTGAGGGTGACGAAGCCGATCAGGTTGAGATGGAGATGTGCCAGGCGGACGAGATTGACGGTTTCAGGAGTAAACGCACCGAAGGCGATCGACGTTCCGAGACCGATCCCGCCCAGGAGTGCAAGCACCGCGATTCCATAAAACCACAAGTTGAGGCCGCTTTTCGAGAGACTCCGCCGGGTCATCTCGATCGTGTCAGTGAGGAGGAGCAGAAAGGCCAGCGCAACCGCTGTGCCGGCATATCCTACTAGCGTCAGATAGGCGGTCCCAAACCCGGCCAGCATGCCGAGCATGCCTCCGTTCAACAGCAGGTATTGAAAGACTCGAGTCTTCTTGAGCACGAACGGCACCATCAAGAGTGGGGGGATGAATGTGAGCAGGGCGCCAAAAATCATCTGCGCCACGCCACCGACGAGTGCCATGTGGACGTGCATCACCCTGAGCTGCGGAACAATCGTCCAGCCGGCGGCTTTGGCGGCCAGTAGATAGAGACCCAGCAACACAGAGAGGAGCAACCACAGCAGGGCGCTCATGAGAAACAGGGGAGGCCGGAACGCTGACAGCATTCGGCTATGGTTTCAGGAAGTAGAAGTGGTTGGTCGGGCCCTTGCCGTGGCCAATCGCCAGTCCGTGGCGGATAGCCTCCGTGACATAGGACTTGGCCACCGTGACGGCCTGAGCCAACGGTTTCCCAAGAGCGAGATGAGCGGCGATTGCGGAGGCATAGGTGCAGCCGGTGCCATGGGTATGCGGACTCTCGATAAACTCAGACTTGAACACTTCAAAAAAGCGGCCGTCGTAGAGGACATCCGTGGCTCGGTCCTGCAGGAGGTGACCGCCTTTTATCAGGACATGCCGGCACCCGAGGCGATGAATGATCTTGGCGGCCTTTCGCACATCGGCAAGGCTTTTGATCTCAATACCGGAGAGCTGTTGCGCCTCATGGATGTTGGGGGTGACCACAAGCGCTAAAGGAATAAGCTCCTGCATCAGAGCTTCTACCGCGTCAGGCTTTAAGAGCCGATGGCCGCTCTTTGAGATCATCACGGGGTCGACGACCAGGTTGGTGATGGTCTGGGGCTTGAGTAGCTTTGCGACCACCCGCACGATCTCGGCGGAAGAGAGCATACCGGTCTTGACGGCTGACACTTCGAAGTCGTCGAAGACAGCGTCGATTTGGGAGGCAATGATTGCGATGGGCAGCTCGAACACATCCGTCACCTCCTCAGTATTCTGAGCCGTGACAGCGGTAATGGCCGACATCGCGAACACTCCGTTCGCCGACATCGACTTGATGTCGGCCTGGATGCCGGCCCCGCCGCCGGAGTCCGATCCCGCGATCGTAAGGACTTGTTTCACGTCTTCGGCTCTTTCCGGGCTTTTCCGTTCAACTGATGCCGCAATATCGAGATTTCGGTGTACACCGCTTTTCTGACCCGTTGAATTCCGCCCAAGGGTTTGTGTTCCTGCAGTGAATGCCAAGGCGTCAACGATAAATTCTCGCAGAAGTGGATTTGCTCCGCCGCGTCAAATCGCTGCCCTTGCGGAATTATGATTTGAGCGACCTTTTTGAAAGGCGACAGATGTTCATCCCATTCCACCGTCGCATCTTCCACGGGCATGTTATCGGGATCAGTCTGGGTCTGAAGAAGAAAATAGAAACATCCGTCCGCCTTCGCTAAAGATTCCGTCATTGCTATCCGGAGATAATCCGGCGGCTCCTTGCCGGTCGGTTCTGTCTTGTTTTCACCCGAACACGGTATCGCGGAGTATTTGACCGCATGGGCCGCTCCCAGTTGGCTGGGAACTGCGCTCCAATATCGGCTCTCCAGCGGGTTCGCCACTTTCGTGGCCGTGATGGCGCTGGCGATTTGAAATTCTTGCCAGCGCACTGGCGGCCAATGAAAGACGGGAATGAAGAATCTCAGCATATTGAGTCTGCTTCCGCCTTGTGCGATGCGGGCGACAGTTTCCGAAAACTCCACGTAATCGTCGGCATTGCGAACGAAGAAGACGGGATGGGTGATGAGTACAAAATCCTGGGTTTCTCGTTCGTCGTTTGGAAGGAGTTTCCCCCCGGGAACGTTCATCAGCTTCACGGCCATCCCGCGCGCATCGCCTTTAGAATCTTTTTGGATTTCTTCCGATCCGTTCGAAAACCGGATACATGCCGGGAAGACACTGCCTTTTTTGAAGACTCCAAGGTGTAAGTCCTCTCCCAGCCGATCCTTGTCCTCCTTTTCGTCGTCGTTGAGGACTCGGAATTCAGCTTTCACGCACCCATGGGCCTTGGCGTGAGCGTCACGCCTGGCCGGAGGTTCGTCCTCAAATTGTTTTTGGACTGTTTGTTTAATGGACACTGCGATTTTTTGAATAGCCTCGTCTTCCCCTTGGGGAACCGCTTCAAACCTGGGGTTGATTCCGGTGCGGGGATTTTGAGCGTCGGCCTGTTGCGCCGGTGTTCCGCCACAGGAGGTGTTCATTATTCCGGTCATGATGACCACCCATAACGCTATAGTGAGCGCTGCCTTCATCGTGTTTTATATTTAAAGCAGCCTTGCACGTGATCGTCCACCATGCCGGTGGCCTGCATGTGCGCGTGGCAAACCGTGGGGCCGACAAACTTGAAGCCGCGTTGCTTCAAGTCTTTTGACAGGGCGTTGGACTCGGGTGAAGTTGCCTTCATGGTTTTTCTGGTCAGCCCTTTCGGATTGCGTAAGGTCCGATTGTGTGTGAATTGCCAAATATACCGATCGAAACTCCCGAATTCTTTTTGCACAGCGAGAAAGCAGCGCGCATTGGTAACGGCGGCTTTGATCTTCATTGAATTCCGGATGATGCCGGCATCTCTCATCAAGCGGGCCACCTCGGATTTTCCATATCCCGCCACCTTGCGCGGGTCGAAACTCTTGAATGCCTTCCGGAAGTTCTCGCGTTTGCGCAAGATCGTAATCCAGCTGAGCCCGGCCTGGAAGCCCTCCAGGATCAGCATCTCGAATATCTTACGATCGTCATGAACCGGGACGCCCCATTCCTTGTCGTGATACTCACAGTACAGCGGGTCCTCGCCGCACCACCAACAGCGCGGCTTATTGGTTTGTATGTATTCCAGCAAGTTTCTTAGTTCCTATGCTGCGAGGGTACAACCGTATCTCTTCCTGCGCGAACTAAATACTTTCGAGTTCTTCTTCAAGTTCAACGGCAATGCTGTCTACTATACTTGGTTGGATGTGACCTTCGAGGTCTGCAACCTTTGAACACAGTGCTTCTAGGTCTTCTAACGAAATGAATCGGCAATATTCATTCAGTCCAATCTTCTTGAATGTAGGCCGCGCCAGTTGGGCCATCACCTTATCTTGACGCTCCCTCGGTGCAACTATGAAAATTTTGATATTTATGGCGGGCACTACTGAAAGCAAATCCGACATCCTAAGGAGTCCAGAATATATTGAAGTTGATGCTTCAACCTCGTATGCGCAAACAGGTGTATTCTGCCGAATCCAGATCACATCGATCAGGCAAATGCGTTTAGTTGCTTCTTCACTGAGGCCAAGCTTTGGGAATAATGTTAAACATCCTTCTCCCAGGCTTTTACCTTTAAAGAGACGATTTCTATCATTTGATGCAACCCAGACCGAGCATCCTGTTGTCTTGCCAAGTCGTATGAGGAGGCTTTGAATCTTTGAATGAGTTGATTCGTCTTCTTTTGAAGGGAATGATTTTTCCTCCAAAGGCAGTTCAATAATAGTGTTCTTGGTTTTCCCCGATTTCCGTTTAATACTAGAGACTGCTTCACGCTGTAACTTTGCTTCTACGAGATACCTATGAAGATCTGCTCGGACTTCGTCTGAATCGTTAGAACGAGAACGAATGGCTTTTGAAATTGTATCGGCTGTATTGTCAAGGAGAAGCTGCTGGTTGAGGATTCCCCATCCATAGGAGGGCCCCCACGCCGACGTTAGTGTGTCTCTTATTTCACCTAAGATGGGCGGTCGATTTTCAGGCAGGAGGACATGAATGAATTTAATTGGTATCCGGTGTTGAAAAATACCATTGTCCCAGACACGCTGTTTTGAAACAAATGGTTTACCCGAAACTTCCGCCAGCGCAGCTAGCGCTTTGTTGACTATGATTACTAAGTGATCCCCAACTTTCCAATCCTTGAATCGAGCACTATTGCTACCCCAGAGCTCATGCTGAAG